>NZ_BAABGZ010000078.1:0-116435 GCF_039541835.1 Hymenobacter saemangeumensis
ATGCACCGAAGCGCCAACTCGGGCGCTTGCCAAGTGGCTACTCAGCAATAGAACAATTTAAGCCGAGTTCTGCAACAGCCACGTTCGTTTCACTGTACAAGCCGGCCGGCTACTTTTAGGATTTACTTCCTTCCTATGGCCCGCCACTTGCCTTTACTTGATGCGACCCAACGTCGCATGTTTGACCAGCCCCCGGTCTTCAATCAGCCGCAACGGCAACTCTTCTTCGCTTTGCCCGACTGGGCTACCCGGTTTCTGGATACGCTGCTGGCGCCGCACAGCCGGGGCGGCTTCGTGCTACAGGTTGGCTACTTCAAGGCGACCGGGCGCTTCTTTCCCGTGGACCGATTTCTGCTGGCCGACCAGGCGTACGTGCAGCAGCGCTACCACTTGGGAGCGGTCGAGTGGGCACGCTACGACAAGGTCACCCGCTTCTACCACCGGGAGCAGATTCTGCAGCAATTCGGGGTGCCGCCCTTCGAGCAGGTCGAAGCAGCCGTGCGGCAGCAAGTGACGCATTTTGCCCGCCAGCAAATGAACCCGGTGGCGGTGTTTCACTCCGCCGCCGATTATATCCGCGCCCATCGCTGGGAAGTGCCGACCTACGCGGCGCTGGCCGGCCTGGTCACCGAGGCCTTCCGCACGGTCGAGCAACAGCTCATCACGCAGCTAGCACACCACCTGACGCCGGCCGTGCGCCAGCAACTGGACAGCTTGTTTACCACGGAAGAAGATGCCCCGGCCCATTCGCACCGGCCCTACCGCCTGACCACGCTCAAGCGCAGCCTGGAGCTGATGCGCCCGATGGCAATCCGCGCCAACGTGCAGGACTACGCCGTGCTCCAGACGCTGTTCACCCAGGTGTACCCCGTGGTGCAGGCCCTGGACTTATCGGAGGAAGTGGTGCGCTACTACGCCCGCTACGTGGAGCGGACGCAGGTGTTTCAGGTGCAGCAGCAGGCCGATAAGAAATACCTGATGGTGCTCTGCTTCGTGGTCTACCAGTACTACCAGGTCGGCGACCTGCTGACCGAAACGCTGCTGCAGGCCGTGCAAACCCACCGCAACGCGGCCCAGCGGGAAACGCAGGAGCGCGTCTACCGCCAGCAGCAGGACTCGGCCGGCCAGCTGCGCCAGGTGCTGGAAGGCGTGGTGAGCCACGGCGCGGCCCTGGCACAGTTGGAAGAAGTGGCCTTTTCGTTTGCGCGCACCAACGAGGAGAAGGTGACGGCCTTGCTGGCCTGGCTGCAAACCCCGGCCGTGGCGGACTTTGCGCAACTGGGCCACACGGCGCAGCAGTTACGCAAAGGAGGCGGGGGCAGTCGCATCGGCCCCTACTATCAGGTCGTGGAGGAGCGCTCGCGCGCCCTCCAGCGCCGGCTGGGCGAGATTTTGCGCACCGTGGCCTACGAAGGCGCGGCCGATAGCCCGCTGGCGCAGGCCCTGGCCCAGTACCGGGCGCGGGACGGACAGGTGAGCGCTCAGCCCCCAACGACCTTTTTGAAAGCCGCGGAACGGGCCGCCCTGGCGCAAGCCGAAAGTCCCGTTTCCCTGTACAAGGCCCTGCTGGCCGGCCACGTAGCCGACCACCTGAAAGCCGGCAAGCTGAACCTGGCCCACTCGCTGCGCTACCGCCCCTTCGATGCTTACCTACTCGAAGCCGTTGCCTGGGAGCAGCAGCGGGACGTGTTACTGGCGCAAACGGACCTCGTGCACCTACGCCAGCCGGGGCCTTGGCTGACCGAGTTACAAGCCAAGCTGGCCACCGCTTTCGCCCGCACCTGTGAGCGGCTGGACGCCGGCACCAACCCCGGCGTGCGGGCGCGCGCCAACGGGCGACCCCGCTTCCTGACGCCGGCCCGACCCCTGGATGAGGACGCCCCGGCACCGCGGCCGCTGTTTCCCGGGCCGGGGCTGATTTCGCTGCACGAGGTGCTGCACACGGTCAATCAGCAGTGCCGCTTCACCGATTGCCTCACGCATTGGAGCCCCCGTAACCGCCCGCCGCGGCCCGCCGAGCGGGTCTTCTTCGCTGGGGTCATGGCCTACGGCTGCAACCTGGGCCTGACGCGCATGGCCCACGCCACCAAGCACGTGGCCCAGTCCGCGCTGGAAAATACCGTCAACTGGTATTTCTCGCTCGACAACCTGCGCCGGGCCAACGATGCGGTACTCGCGCTGATGGGCAAGCTGCCCGTTAGTCGCCTCTTCAAACGTCACCCCGAGGCGGTGCACACGTCCTCCGATGGCCAGAAGTACTACGTGGCCGTCGATTCGATTCACGCCACGCATTCGTACAAGTATTTCGGGCAGGACAAGGGCATCGTCTCCTACGGCTTTCTCGACGACCGGCACCGGCTCTTCTACTCGACCACGTTCAGCTCGTCCGAGCGCGAGGCCGCCTATTTGGTCGACGGCTTGCTGCACAACGACGTCGTGGAATCGACCATCCACAGCACCGATACCCACGGCTTCACGGAAGTCAATTTCGCGCTCACCGCCTTGCTGGGGATTGAATTCGCGCCGCGCATCCAATCCTTTCAGGACCAGCAGCTCTACGCCTTCGCCGGCATGGACGTGCCCGACCTGAGCGCCTACGGCCTGGCCCCGGTCAAGTACATCGACCATACCCTTATCGAGGCCCAGTGGGATACGCTGCTGCGGCTGGTGGTGAGCCTCAAGCAAAAGCACGTCACGGCTTCCACGCTGCTGCGTCGACTTAACTCCTACTCGCAGCAGCACCCCGTCTACCTGGCGCTGCGCGAGCTGGGCCGGGTGGTGCGCACCGAGTTTCTACTCCGGTACATGGACGACCAGAGCCTGCGCAAGCGCATCGACGAGCAGCTGGATAAGCTCGAAAGCACCCATACCTTCGCCCGAGCCGTGTTTTACGGCCAAAACGGCCAGATTCCTTACGCCGGCAAGGAAGAGCAGCAGATGGCCGATGCCTGCAAACAGCTGGTGCAAAACGTGATTGTCTGCTGGAATTGTCTCTACCTCAATCAGTACCTATTCCAAGCCCCCGGAGCCGAGCGCCAGCAGGTAGCCGACGCCATCGCTGCTAGTTCGCCCGTGAGCTGGCAGCATATCAACCTGCATGGCGAGTTTGACTTCTCCGACGACGCCCTCAAGGATTCACTCCGCTTCGATGTCGAGGAACTGTTGGCTTTCAATTGGGAGTACACCGCGACCCATCCCGATTAACTTTTGGACCAAACTTTTAACCAAGGCCGATAGTACACGCATGATGGAAGCCGACAAGCAAGCAGCTTAGTTCATGGGTTGGGGGTTTAAGGTTCAAGGCAAAGATACGTATAAACTTAACAAATGTTAAATAATTTAACGGCTGTTAAATTAAAACGGCTGGTTTTTTAGGCTTCTACTTTTGTACTATAGTTAGTATGACAACTTCATAGAAAGTAGGAATAAGGCCTAGAAGCAGCCTTTTAATTACGCATTGAGGATGCACAAACGGCCTTTGGGTGACTACTCACCGGCCAGCATTAGCCTAGTCGTTTGACTAGTCAATGAGTGGCTGACGCAGCCGACTTGATTACCCACGAATGCGAGATAGGGCAGCTCCGAACGAACCCAGCGCCCTCGTTCACGGTAAACAACGTCGTCGTTCTGGCACAGAAGCGAGCAGGAACGCTATTCGCTTCGCTTCATAGCGTTCCGCTCTACGTTATAGAGTTGATAATCAAGCAAAAGGGAAAATTGAATGAACTCATAACGAGTACATACGTATGCAAACCACTGACTATCAACACTAATTTGAGTTCAAACACGAGTTCATGGACAAAACGATACGCGCCGACGAAGCGGCCTACCAAGGTTTCCGGCAACTGGCCAAGGAGTACGAGCTGAGCAACCCCGAGCTGCTGGCCGCGATGGTGCAGTACTTCCGGGTAACCAAGGCCGACCCCCGCCAGCCCACCGGCCCGGACCTGACCGGCAGCCTGGCCAAGCTCACGGCCAAGCTCGACCAATTGGACAAGCGCACCATTGGATTTATCCGGGAGCAGGAAAAGACTTACCTCAAGCCCATCCTAGCCGACGTGCAGGGGTTGCGCGAGTGGGCGACCGGCCCGAATGACTTGACCGAGCCCCAGCTAACGGACGTGGAGCAGTGGCTAACGGCGGTGGTTCGCAAGGGCTTCAAACCCGAGTACCGGCACCCGAACCTGCTGAGCAGCGCCGCCCCCAGCTACGCCGCCCTGGCGGAGTTGGCCCCGCTGCGCAAGGTGCTCACGACCGTACTCGGGCGGGAGTTGAATCCGGCCCAGTTCATCCCGCGAGCCCCCGCGCCGCCGGCCGCTGCTGCTACCCCACCGCCCCCTGCTTCCACCAACCCGCCCGCCTGATGGTTGCCAAAATCCCGAGTTCCGGCAAAGGCCTGTCCCAGCGCACCGGCAGCTGCGCGGGCCTGGTCGAGTACCTAGAAAAGGAGGTGCAAGGACAGTGGTTCAGCCTCGACCGGGAGGACGTGCCCGCCGCCGAGGTGGTGGCCACGCTCGACCGCAACAAGCGCAACCTGAACCGCGACGCCGACAAGTACTACCAGGTGATACTGGCCCCGAGCCAAGCGGAGCTGCGCCATATTGGCAGCGACCCGGAGCAGCTGCGCGCCTACACCCGGGCGGCGATGGAGCAGTACGCGGCCAACTTTGGGAAGGGCATCGAGGGCCGCGACCTGGTGTACTTCGCCAAGGTGGAGCACGAGCGCACGACCGGCCCCCAGGACCGGGCGGTGCAGGTGGGCGACGTGAAGCGGGGCCAGGCCAAGGAGGGAGAGCAGACGCACGTTCACGTCCTGGTCAGCCGCACCGAGAACCTAGCCCGCTACACCGAGCGCAAGCAGGCGGGGGAGCTGGACCGCAAGAACCCCTACCACCTGAGCCCCCTGACCAACCACAAGGACACGAAGCGCGGGGTAGTGGTGGGCGGCTTCGAGCGCAAGCAGTATTCGGAGCGGGTAGAACAGGCCTTTGACCAGGCGTTCGGCTACGAGCGGCCCCTGCGCGAAACGTTCCGCTACGCCCACACCATGCAGCACGGCACCCCGGAGGAATGCGCGGCACTGCGCGGCCAGGCCCTGCGCGAGCAGCAGCAACGCCAGGCACTGCAGCAAGCCGCCGAGCGCCGGCAGCCGCAGCGGGAGGAGGTCAAGCAACGCGCCGTGCAGGTGGCACCCGCGCCCGAGCAAACCGTTACGCCAGCCGTAGAGCGCCCCACCCCGGGGCCGGAACGCCGCAGCCGAGGAATCGGAATGTAGAATGGTACACGAACCCCCTGGTAAACAAGTGAAAACGACTCATTTAGGCTCAATTGGGGCTATGCTCTAGTTGTCTAAAAACGCTCTATCTTGGAGTTTTTCCATCAATAGAAATTACCTCAAAAGGTTCCTCCCATACGTACTGCAGGTATGGTGTTGGCGTAATCTGAAAATAATATTTGTAGGTACTAGATACTATGCCTATGCCCGGTTGATACAAGAAATCTCCACTTCCATAATGCAAAATGCTTGGATGTGAAAGCACTACGCTAGGGTTAGACCAAAACTGGAAACGATTCTTGGTACGACTCTGAATAACATTTCCCGCTGGAATCGCAGTCAATTGAGCATGCGAGTTGCCACTCTGGCGTCGCTTTGATTGTAATAATGCCTCCTTGGGGAAATAGCGACTCAAAATATTAATGGTCGCTAAGTCTGTCGCTGGGAAATCCTGAGTTGGTTGGTGACGAATTTGGAAATATTCGGTTAATACATAGGAGCTTGGAGCCCAATATTGTCCATGGCGCTGTACTAGTGGCACTAGGTTATCTCGGGAGAGCAAGCTACGTTCTCCCGGGTTGCCAGCTTGCCGGTATGCGGAGACGCCTTTGCTGGCGTCCCTTATTACTTCCACCAAAGCACGCCGTTGGCCAAGCGGAATAGTGTCGAGTTGAACGCGCTCCCAAATTACCTCACTAGTTCCATATGGCAGCAAAGCCATCGTGATTAGGAGTGTATCAGTATTCAAAAAATAACTGGCACTCTTGTCCTGGTCAAGTCGTGGACGGAGATTATTTACACGAGTACCAGGTATTAGCAGATTGAGTATTTCTACTGACGTTTTGGGGATTGTTGCAACTGTTCCTTGGGTAGTCGCTAGGGCACCTTCAATCTGTCTTCCGCCTCTGAAAGCTTTTACTTGATGAACTGGCCCAAGCGAGTCTGATATAATCAGGTACTGACGAGGTTCACGACGTTTCTCTTGTGCCCAGCTGATGATGGGGACTCCTAATAGCAACCATATAAGCCGCAGATGTAAAGAGTGCATAACACCATTTTAGTTTGCTAATCAAACAGTTATTGGCACGGTTGTGCTCCGTAAGGGGAAGGGATTTGGACAACGCCCGCAGGAGTAGGCGTGTTATTGCCTGCTGTGTCAGGGTGCCTTTCTGCTTGGTTAATAAGCCTAATTTGCGTAGCCCAGTTAGGGTCGCGAGTTGCATGAGATTGGAAGGCTGAAGTGCTTTCCAATCCTCCCCACGACAACGATTGGGCGTAGTTTTGACTTATAGCATGGAGCCGTGTACTGCTGATGAATGTATTGCTGTAGTATTGTAATAGTGCGTCTCCCATATAACCAACCATTGTTGCCATAGTTTCATGCTGTGCGTTGGGACGCGAGGGGTCGAAAAACATATCCATAAGCACGCTTAACGGTAGATTTGGGCTAATAGAATTTTGGTCGGCCCAGTCCATCATGTAAACGTGTAGCAACTCATGAATGATATCACTAGCAATAGCTAAATCTGTAGCGCCACCAGACCCTTGCAGAAAATCTGCATTCATCGTAATGGTGTAACTGTTGGTCCCGGACGTATGAGATGTCAAGGCTCTTACTGTTACTCCCGCATTTTGTAGGTTTGGTGCTTCTCCGAATGTAACACGTATGTTAGGGTTCGCGGCTATTGCATTGATTAACCTTGCAATGGGGCCGCCAAGGAGAATGTTTTGATTGGCCAGAGCCTGTATATTGGTTGCAACTTGGCCGGCGCAAGGCCGCAGGTTTCCCATTGAGATATTCAATGGAGGTTCGGAGGATGTTCCGCCACTACCTGTGCCTGGGCCACTGCCCGGGTCGGAAGGATAATCGGGCGCACCGCCTCCGTAGCCGGGGTCAAAGAAACCAGGCTGTCCAAGGTCGGGCAAGCCGCCAAAGTCGGGTTGGTCTTGGCAAACTGTCACGTTGTACGGCGGGTCGTGCGACACGATTCGGTATGTAGTGCAACCCGAGGTTCTTGCTGCGGTGCTACCATTCTTTTGGCTTGTAGATGCATCTGCCACCAATTGCATACGTCCGGGCAGGGGCCGGCCGTTTACGTACCCTTTGCCTGTCCGATACTGGTAATCCTGAGTGTAGTAGAAGACGAAGCCAGTAAAGTTAGCAGGCGGGTTGCCTGAAGCCGAGCGGTAGTGGGTGTATAACTTAGCAAGCATGTTTCGTTGCGCGGCCTTAGAAGGCTTTGCGTTGCGCTGCCATAATACTTCCACGACTGCCCCGCTGACCAGGTTAGGTGTAGGTCGGGTTAGCAGCAGGTAGCGGAAAGTCTGATATCCGCTGTTAGTGAAGCCTTGTCCTAACTCGCGAAACGGCGCAAAAACAAAAGCACGGTTGTTTGCAGTGGTATCGATTGCATTTGCCCAGTCAATTGGTAGGGGACCAGAACCTATTGCAGAAGAAGAGCGGGCAGCAAAGGACGCGGGTTTGAGAGGCCCAGCCTGCGCTTTGTACCACTGCTGAGCGTCTGCCACGGACAAGTAGGAAGTTGATGTCGTTGCTACTTGAGGACGTACGTTGTCCAACTCTTGTGTAGTGCAACTCGATAACCCCATTGCTAGCAGGCTCAAAGCGAAAGTTGCTCGTCGCAAAAATGAAAAGTTCATGTAATAGAGGGGGTAGTATTTTACCAGTTGGTAGGGAAGAAAGGGTTTGCTTCTAAAATAAATCAGCCTCGGCATAAAGCGACCAAGCAATAACAAAGATATGAATGGGCAGCTGTAACAGCCATGTAAAATCCTGCGCAAACAGTATGTTGTGGCGCAGGTCAAAACCGCTCCAATTCCAAGAGTGGGTGGATAGGTTATAAGCTGTTTTATAGAGCTTCTGAAAGCAAGTAAAACTGCCTTTCCCGGGTGTTATAGACCTTTTAGGCGTATCTTGTAGTATGGGGAACAGTCCGGAAATGCCTGATTCACGAAGCCCGTACGTGCCCCAATTCCACGAGGAAGAGCAGACCCCTGCGCAGCAGTGGGACGCGGCGCGGGAAGCCATTTGCGCGGGAGCCAGCGACCGGGCGGTGCCTTCCCCGGAATTGGCGCAGCTGCAATTGCGCTATGTCGCGGGCGAGATTGACCAGGTGCAGGAAGAGCTGATGCGCTGGTACTGGCCCGACGTGGCCCCAGCGGCCGACGTGCGCCCGCTGCCGCCCAAGCAGCCCGGCCGGGTGTACCCTTATGTGGCGGAAATGGCCGCTCTAATGCAGGGAATGAATGAGTTGCCCCCAACGTGCCCTATATCGTGCTAGACGAGAGCTTGCCCCTACCGGAGTTGTAAGGCGCTGCGGCTACCTGTTTTTGCAATTGCAAACCGGTCCGCAAAGGCTTACAGTAATTTTAACCCCCCACTGCTACGCCAGGCCCTGCGAATGGTCGGCGGTTTTTCCCTATTTGTTTAAGCATGGAAGTAACCGAGCGTTTTGGCCCTGCCGAGCAGACCCCGGCGCAGCGCCAGGCGCTACTCGATGAAGTAGAAGCCCTCAAAGCCACCCAGGGCCTGCCCCCGCTGAGCCCGTTCGGCCAGCGGTTGTACCAACGTTACGTTGCCGGCGAGTTGAGTTTGGCCGAGTGCAGCGCGGAGCTGCGCCAATACTACGGCCAGGCATAAGGCTTACCGTGTAGATCCGCCCATTTGGAAGAGGACCGCAACGAAAGGAGCTGCCCGTAAAAGGCGGCTCCCATAACCAGTCCCGGCCGCTCGCGGCGTGTCTACCTCACGCGCAAGCACCAGTGCACGGCGCAAACATACCCGGCGGGTGGGCTTGTGAAGAAACGCGGTCCCAGCAGGGGGCCTTAAACCGGAAAAGTACCACGGCTAGGCGGTGGGGCCGTGGGGGGTAAAAACCGGCGCGATTCCAAGAGGTGCCGGATAACGACTATTATGTTAAGCAACATTTCCGCGAACGCGCCGGCCCGCTTACCCCTTCCCCACTGCCCCCAAAGTCCTATTTAGCCTAGGCCATCAAGCAGCCTCCACGTACCGCCAGGCGAAGCCGTGGTAGTGCTGCCAGCGACCTTTGGCCGCTAAGATGATGCTCTTCTCGTCCCAGCCGGTGCGGCGTACAGCTTCGGCGATGCTCGGGTAAGTTTCCAGCACGGCGCCCGTGGCCCGGTCGCAGCGTGCTACGGGTTTGCGGCGGCTGTACCCGCCGTAGGTCTGGGGCCATTGGCTGCGGTCGGCCGTGGCCAGGCTGCTGGTGTGCCGCTGCCGCGCCACCACGCGCCGGCCCTTCTCGCGGTTGGTCGCCAGCTGCAGGTTCTCCACCCGGTTGTCCCAGCCGTTGCCGTCGCGGTTGAGCACCACGCCGTCACCCAGCTCGGCCCGCACGAAGGCGGCGTACACGAGCCGGCGCACCGTTAGGTCGTAGCGCACCCCGTCGCGGCTGAGCGCCACGCGCAGCGCCACCGTCGGCTCGCCGGTGCGCTCGTTCTTGGCCTTGGTTAAAAGTTTGGTCCAAAAGTCGCATTTGGCGCGCAAGAACTACGCAGGGTCTAGTGCATGCCAAACAGGTAGGTCAGAGCGGGGCAACAGTCAATGATTAGTCAGGCTGGGGGCGAACCGAGTAGCTCAACAGATATTTACGGGTCTATGCGACAGCTTATAAACTAACTTCCAAATTGGCTCTCGCTGCACCTCTACCAACTCCAGTGCCTTGCCAAATGGTTAGTGATGTCTTTCAGCAAGAGGGTGCCCTTGTTCAGCGTGGTACTGATGTACTAAGCTCCTGAATTGCTTTCTCCTCTGCTTTAGTAGCAGGTAAGGCGTTATTTTCTAGCCAATATGGGTGGCTATACTTTGTGCCCCGGCGATAAAGGGGGCCTTTGTAACGGTGTGCGCTCGGAATCGGAGCAGGGACAGCGGCTAATTCCGTTACAACCATTTCACTAGAAAAATTATAATAAGTGGGTTGCTTGGATAGCGGCACGACCCGCCACTCCCACTCCATGCGCACGAACGCGGGATATACCCGGCCATTTACCTCCCGATACTCCAAGCGTTTATAATAGGTGGTAATGCTGGCAGACATCATCCCCATAGTGACACTGTAGTTGTAGGGTTGCAATGCCAGGGGCACTTCGGATTCGATGCGTCGAATATGGAACGTGCGGGGGGCTATGTGAATAGTGGCTTGGCGGAGATGCCGTTCGGCCCGGGTGCGTGGTGTGCAGGTGACGACATACTCCGTCGCCTCGTTGCTCTCTTTATCGGCACCCAGCACCTGGAAGCGATAGACATAAAAATGAAAGGCTGTACTGTCTAAAAACGGGCTGCTGTGCATAATATCATAATAGTTCCCCGCCATGGTGACGTCGAGGGGCTTGGGAAGCAAGGCCGTTCCCACCCCTTTGCCCTGAGCCGGCGCCTCTCCCACCCGCGATTGCAGCACTTGGGCTTGGACGAGGGGATTCGCTGGCCGCCGGGGATTTGCTTCTAAGTAATAGTCGATCATGGCGTCCGCAAATTTGGTAAACCGGCCATCGCGGGTGACAAACTCCCGGTAATACGTCTTGAGTAATAAAGGACTGGCCATGTCGGCACGCGTACGGCGCACTGCTTGACTGAGCAGGGCGGTCGGCGAAAGACCGGTAACGCGCACATCGGGTAATTCCGTTGCTTGTGGCTGAAGCGAGAAAACCAGAGGAGTTGCTAGCAGGGCGACCGATAGCGGCTGTTTGCGGGCCGCGTAGCCCAAGGCCTGCACCACAACGGTATCAGCCACATGTCCCGCTACCTGCAACCGGAAGACTCCTTCGTCATTGCTGACGGTGCCTATCGTGGTGTGTAAAATGCTAACCGAGGCGTAAGCTACAGGGGCTTGTGTTCGGCCATTTGTGACCGTGCCAACCAAAACGGTTGGCCCTAAGGACTGCCCCATCGCATCAGGCAAACCAATAAGTGCCCACCATAGGACACACAAGAGTTGTGAAAATCGCATGCGGGAGGCGACTGGTTATGCTAAAAATAGAACCCTAAATTCTCTTTCCTAAATTAGGAAGCTTTTCCTACACCAGCACATTGCCACAACGCGCTACCGGGTCGGTTTATTCGGAACACGTTCATCTGCGTTGGCCATCGGAGCAGGCGCCTCGCTACAGAATACAAAGGGGGATACGGTAGCCACTGCCGCGCCGATAATGAAGATGCTATCCTAGGTGGATAATTGCTGGGTGAACGAGGTTACCTCCAAAGCCATCAAATTCAGGACAATGAAAGATTGAAGGCACAATAATCTTCATAGGTAATCGTTAAATTCACAAATGAGCCTCTCCATGGTAAAGTAAACCACACCTCGCTTCCAAAAGCCATTTTTTAGGCGGATACAGAGGTTGATAATGCACCTAGTGCGTTCTGATGTGCAGGGGGCACTTTGGTATTCGTAATGCGTGACATTTAATTCGATTTGGAACCCTTCACCTTTAACCCTTTAAACCCATATGGACGCCCTTCAATTGGCGAAGCTCACAGGCTTCTTCCACAATGCTACGCTGGATGCGGTAAGCAATGATCCAGACTTTGAGTCTATTACCAACGAGCAATCGTTTAATGTCGCGATGGAGAATGCTGCAGAATTAGAAACAGCGTTGGTGAGGTGGTCTAGCTAAGCCGGACACAATTGGGACGTTGTTTGAAGATAGGTTTCGAAGTGGTTGGGGGCGCGGTAGCCCAGCGCTGAGTGGCGACGCTCGGCATTGTAGTAGGCCACGTGGTGGCTGATTTCGAGCTTGGCCTCCGCGAGGCCCGGGAAGCTGCCGCCGTCAAGCAGTTCGGCTTTAAAGCGGCTCCAAAAAGACTCGGCGTGGGCATTATCGTAACAGTTGCCGCGTCGGCTCATGCTTTGGTGCGCGCCGTGGCGGGTGAGCAAGGCCTTGAAGCGGGTGGCCGTGTACTGGCTGCCCTGGTCGGAGTGCACGATGAGCCCGGCCGGGGGCCGGCGCACGACCAGGGCGCGGCGCAAGGCCTCGCTGACCAGGTCTTCGGGCATCGTGTCGCGCACGTCCCAGCCGACGATTTTGCGCGAGCAGCGGTCGAGCCACACGGCCAGGTAGAGCCAGCCCCCGCCCTGGCGGGGCAAATAGGTGATGTCGCCCACCCAGACCCGGTTCGGGGCCGTGGGGGCTGGCTGGCCGAGCAAGCGGTTGGGCGCGGCCCGCACGGCCGGGTCCGAGTCGGTGGTGCGCGGCACGAACGAGCGGGGCTGCTGGGCCCGCAGGCCGTGGGCGTGGAGCACGCGGCGGATGCGCCAGCGGCCCACAGCGTGACCTTGCGCCTGCACTTCGGCGCGCAGCCGACGCGTGCCGTAGCGCTGGCTGTGGTAAGCAAACGCTTCGCGCACGGCCACCTGCCAGGCCGGCTCGACCACCGGCACCTGCCGGCGGCGCTGCCAGGCGTAGTAGGCGGCCGGCGCCACGCGCAGCACCTGGCAGAGCTGGCGCACGGGCACGTGGGCGGCGCGCTGGGCAATGTGCTGGTAGGTGCTCACCGGGTCGGCTGGCCGAAGATGACCAAGGCTTTTTTTAAAATGTCGAGCTCCTGCTCGGCCCGTTTCAGACGGGCGCGCAGGGCGCGCACCTCCGGGTCGCGCGCCACTTCTTCGCTGCCCACCTCGGCCACGAGCTGGGCTTGCTGCCAGCGGTAGAGCAGCTTGGGGCTGATGCCCAGCTGCCGGGCGGCCGCCTGGGTGCTGCGGCTCTCGCTGGCCAGGCGCAGGGCCTCGGCCTTGAACGCCTCGTCGTATTTACGCCGTTTGTCGGGCGACGACCCGCTTGATTTTGTTGCCATGACAGAAGAAATATACGTCCTTCTTCTGTCCGCCTTGTCTAGACCACCTCATCAAAGCCAGCGGCCGGTTTTTCACCGTCGACCGATTTACTGCGGCCGACCGCGCCTATGTGCAGCAGCACCACCGGTTGGGAGCTGTCGAGTGGAGCCGCTACGATAACAAAGCCAGCTTTCGCCACCGGCCGGCGCTCTTGTATCACTTCGGGGTCGCCCCGTTCGAACAGGTGCAACCGGGTGTACTGCGCCAGGTCACCCACTTTGCCCGCCAGCAGATGAATCCGGTGGCCGTGTTTCACACGGCGGCGGACTACCTGCGCGCCCACCGCTGGGAAGTGCCGACGTACGCCATGCTGGCTGGCCTGGTCACGGAAGCCTTTCGCGTCGTCGAGCAGCAGCTCACGACCCAATTGTCCGGCTTGCTGACCCCGAACCTGCGCCAGCAGCTGGATGCCTTGTTTACCACCGAAGAACAAGCGCCGGCCCACTCGCACAGGCCGTATCGGCTGACCACGCTCAAGCGCAGCCTGGAGCTGATGCGCCCGGCGGCCATCCGCGCCAACATCCAGGACTACACCGTGCTGCACGCCTTATTCACGCACGTGCACCCCGTGGTGCAGGCCCTGGACTTGTCGGAGGAGCTGGTGCGCTACTACGCCCGCTACGTGGAGCGGGCGCAGGTCTTTCAGGTGCAGCAGCAGGCCGACAAAAAGTACCTGATGGTGCTCTGCTTCGTGGTCTACCAGTTCTATCAGCTGGGCGATTTGCTCACCGAGACGCTGCTGCAGGCGGTGCAAACCCACCGGAACGCCGCGCAGCGCGAAACCCAGGAGCGCGTCTACCGCCAGCAGCAGGACTCGGCGGGCAACCTGCGGCAGGTGCTCGACGGCGTGGTGGCCCACGGGGCAGCGCTCGTCGAATTGGAACACGTGGCCTTTTCGTTCGCCCGCACCAACGCGGAAAAAGTGGCCGCCCTGCTGGCCTGGCTGCAAACCCCGGACGTGGCAGCTTTTGCGCAGCTGCGCCAGACGGCCCAGCAGCTCCGAAAGGGCGGCGGAGGCAGCCCCACCGGGCCGTACTACCAGGTCGTGGAAGAGCGTTCCCGCGCCTTGCAGCGCCGATTGGGCGAGATTCTGCGCCTGGTGGCCTACGAAGGTCGCCCGGACAGCCCGCTGGCCCAGGCCCTGACCCAGTACCGGAACCGGGCCGGCAACCCGGGGAGTCAGCCCTTGGCCACGTTCCTGAAAGCGGCCGAGCGCACGGCCCTGCAGGAGGCCGACAGCCCGGTGTCCCTCTACAAAGCGCTGCTGGCCGGTCACGTGGCCGACCACCTGAAAGCGGGCAAATTGAATCTGGTGCATTCGCTCAGCTACCGGCCCTTCGAGACCTACTTGCTCGATGCCGCCACCTGGGCCGCGCAGCGGGAGGAACTGCTCTTCCATACGAATCTGACGGACTTGCGCGCGCCGGGGCCCTTTCTCGACGCGCTGCAGACGAAGTTGGCCACAGCGTTTGCCCGCACCTTTGAGCGATTGAACGCCGGCACCAACCCCGCTGTACGCCAGCGGGCCGATGGCCGGCCGCGGTTCCTAACGCCGGCCCGACCTGCCGAGGAGGACGCGCCGCCGACGCGGCCGCTGTTCCCTGAGCCGGGGCTGATTTCGCTGCACGAGGTGCTGCACACGGTCAACCAGCAGTGCCGCTTCACCGAGTGCCTGGAGCACTGGAGCCCGCGTCACCGCCCGCCTCGTCCCGCCGAGCGGGTCTTCTTCGCGGGCGTGATGGCCTACGGCTGCAACCTGGGCCTGACGCGCATGGCCCACGCCACCAAGCACGTGGCCCAGTCCACGTTGGAAAACACGGTCAACTGGTATTTCTCGCTCGAGAACCTGCGCCGGGCCAACGACGCGGTGGTGGCCCTCACCGGCAAGCTGCCCGTCAGCCGCTTGTTCCAGCGCGCCCCGGGCCAGACCCACACCTCCTCCGATGGCCAGAAGTACTACGTGGCCGTGGATTCCATTCACGCCACGTACTCCTATAAATACTTCGGGCAAGACAAGGGCCTGGTGTCCTATGGCTTTCTCGACGACCGGCACCGGCTGTTTTACTCGACGACCTTCACGTCCGCTACGCGGGAAGCCCCCTATATGATCGATGGCCTGCTACACAACGACGTGGTGGAATCGACTATTCACAGCACCGATACCCACGGCTTCACAGAAGTCAACTTCGCCGTGACGTATCTGATTCAGGTCGCCTTCGCCCCGCGCATCCAATCCTTTCAGGACCAGCAGCTCTACGCCTTCGCCGGCATGGCCGTGCCCGACCTGGCGGCCTACGCTCTCCGGCTGGGCAAACCCCTGGACCGGAGCCTGATTGAGGCGCAATGGGAAACCATCCTGCGGCTCATCGTGAGCCTCAAGCAGAAGCACGTGACGGCCTCCACCGTGCTCAAGCGTCTCAACTCTTATTCTCAACACCACCCGCTTTACCTGGCCCTGCGCGAGTTGGGCCGGGCCGTGCGCACCGAGTTTCTGCTCCGCTACATGGACGACCAGGACCTGCGCAAGCGCATCGACGACCAGCTGGATAAGCTCGAAAGCACGCACCAGTTCGCCCGCGCCGTGTTTTATGGGCAAAATGGGCAGTTTCGCTACGCCGGCAAGGAAGAACAGCAAATCGCCGATGCCTGCAAACGGCTGGTCCAAAATGTAATTGTGTGCTGGAACTGCTTGTACCTCAACGAGCAGCTCTTTCAAGCCCGGCCGGTGGAGCGGCAGGCCCTGGCCGATGCCATCGCCCGCATGTCGCCCGTGAGCTGGCAGCACATCAACCTGCAAGGAGAATTTGATTTCTCCGACGAAGCACTGACCGATGCGCTACGCTTCGACTTGGGTGCGTTGCTTTCCGTCGAGTGGGAAGCCGCTGAAGGATAAGAGGCTACCGCGGTAAATGCGACTTTTGTACCAAACTTTTAACCAAGGCCGTTGACCGCGGACCTTACCCCGGAAACCCGGCAGGGACTGGAAAACCTGCTCACCCGCCGCGAAGGCAGCCCCCTGACCTGGCTGGCCTGGCTCCGCCAAGCGCCCGCTGCTCCGACGTCGCGCCAAGTGGTGGAACACCTGGCCCGCCTCGCGGCGTGGCAACACCTGGGCCTGCCGGCCGACCTGGCGCGGCGGGTGCACCAGAACCGGCTGCTCAAAATCGCCCGCGAGGGGGCGCAGATGACCCCGGCCGACCTGGCCCGGTTCGAGCCCGCTCGCCGCTTGGCCACGTTGGTGGCCCTGGCGGTGGAAGGCACGGCCACGGTGCTGGACGAATTGCTCGACCTGCACGACCGCCTCGTGGGCAAGGTATTCAACGCGGCCAAAAACAAACACCAGCAGCAGTTCCAGGCCGCAGGAAAGGCCATTAATCAGCAGGTGCGCTTGTTCGGGCGCATTGGGCAGGCCCTGCTGACGGCCCGCACGGCAGGCACGGACCCATTTGCGGCGATTGAATCGGTGCTGCCCTGGGAGGAATTCACCGCCAGCGTGAGCGAAGCGCAACAACTGGCCCAACCAGCCGATTTCGACTTCCTGCCCCGCGTGGGCGAGCACTACGCCACCCTGCGTCGCTACGCCCCCGCATTCTTGGCGGCTTTGCCCCTGCGAGCAGCCCCGGCCGCGAGAAGTCTGCTGGCGGCAATTGAGGTGCTGCGCTCCCTGAATGCGACGGGGAGCCGCAAGCTGCCGACCGATGCGCCGACGGCCTTTATCAGCAAGCGGTGGCAGAAACTGGTGGTGACCGCGGAAGGGCTGGACCGCCGCTACTACGAGCTGTGCGCCCTGGCCGAACTCAAAAACGCGTTGCGCTCGGGCGATGTGTGGGTGGTCGGCTCGCGCCAGTTCAAGGACTTCGAGGAATACCTGGTGCCGGCTCAGCCGTTTGCCGCCCTGCTGGAAGCCGGCGAATTGCCCCTGGCGGTCGAAGCCGACGGCGAACACTACCTCCGGCAGCGCCTCGCGCACCTGACCCAGCAGCTGGAAACGGTCAACCGCCTGGCCGCCGCCGGCGAATTGCCGGACGCGAGCCTGACGGCGGCGGGGCTGAAAATTACGCCCCTCGATGCCGCCGTGCCGGAGGCGGCCCAGGCCCTGATTGACCAGGTGGCGCGCCTGCTGCCCCACGTCAAGATTACGGACCTGCTGCTGGAAGTCGACGAGTGGACCGGGTTCAGCCGCCACTTCACGCACCTGAAGACCGGGGCCCCGGCCAAGGACCACGCCCTGCTGCTCACCACCCTACTGGCCGATGGGCTGAACCTGGGCCTGACCAAAATGGCCGAGGCCTGCCCCGGCAGCACCCCGGCCAAACTCGCCTGGCTCCAGGCCTGGCACATGCGCGACGACACCTATTCGCTGGCCCTGGCCGAGTTGGTGAACGCCCAAGGGCGCCAGCCCTTCGCGGCCCACTGGGGCGACGGCACCACGTCCTCGTCGGACGGGCAGCGGTTTCGGGCCGGGGGACGCGCCCAGAGCACCGGGCACCTCAATCCCAAGTACGGGGCCGAGCCGGGCCGGCTGTTCTACACCCACGTCTCGGACCAGTACGCCCCCTTCAGCAGTCAGGTCATTAACGTCGGCGTGCGGGATGCGACCTACGTGCTCGACGGGTTGCTCTACCACGAATCCGACCTGCGCATCGCCGAGCACTACACCGATACGGCCGGCTTTACCGACCACCTGTTTGCCGTCATTCCGTTGCTGAGCTACCGCTTCGCGCCCCGCATCCGCGACCTGAGCGAGACGAAGCTGTACGTGCCGCCGGGCTCCCCAACGTACGAGGCGCTGCAGCCGCTGCTGGGTGGAACAATCAACGTGCGGCACATTCTGGCTCATTGGGAAGAAATCTTACGACTGGCCACCTCCATCAAACAAGGCACGGTGACCGCGTCGCTAATGCTGCGAAAACTCGGCAGCTACCCGCGCCAGAACGGACTGGCCGTGGCGCTGCGCGAACTGGGCCGCATCGAGCGGAGTGTGTTCATCCTGGACTGGCTGCAGAGCGTCGACTTGCGCCGCCGCGTCCAGGTGGGGCTCAACAAAGGCGAAGCCCGCAACGCGCTGGCCCGGGCCGTCTTCTTCCACCGGCTGGGCGAAATCCGGGACCGGGGCTTCGAGCAGCAGCGCTACCGGGCCAGCGGCCTAAACCTGCTCACGGCCGCCATCGTGCTCTGGAACACGGTGTACGTGCAGCGCGCCGTGCAGGCCCTGCGGGCCCACGGACAGCCCGTGGACGAGGCCCTCTTGGCCTACTTATCGCCCCTGGGCTGGGAGCATATCAACCTGACGGGCGACTATTCGTGGCGCACCAAACGCGCAACGGGCAAATTTCAGCCCCTACGGCCCCTTGCCAGGCCTTAACGTGCTATTTTTTCCGTTTCCTGAGAGGACCCCTCCGTCAGGTCATCGGCCACCTGGGCGCCCTGTTGGATGAGCAGGCCCGCCAGCTCCAGGTAGCTGGCTCCGTCCTGGTGGTCCGTTCCGTCCTGGTAGCCCAGCAGGGTCATGGCCGAGGCAAAGTGCAGCCGCTCGCCGGCGGCCGTGCGGTCAAAGCGCTGGGAGAGGAAGGTATGGTGGCGGCTGTTGAAGCGCTGGGCCCGGCCGGTGGCCACCTGCAGACCGGCAGCCTCGGCCAGTTCGTTGACCACAGCTTCCCAGGCCCCCACGTCGTGCTCGTCCTGGCCGCTGGGGAACTTGGCAATCCAGAGCCGCCCGTGCTCGTCCACCACGCTGGCCTTGGGCCGCGCCCCGCCCAGCGAGGAGCCGGGCGCCACCAGCATAAACAGCCACTTGAGGTAGTCCGGGTCCTGGGGCGCATCCACCCGCTCAAGCTGCAGGCTGGCGTATTCCAGCTCCCGCAGCGACGTCCACGGCGGGGCCGCCATGGCCCGGTTGTCGTTGAGGAACGGGCCCGCCGGGTCGGTTTTGAAGCGCAGCCCGCCCATGCGGTGGCCGTCGAAGACCCCCAGCAGGTAATCTGATTCAAGCAGCGGCCGCTCGCGGCGCTCCTGCTGCCGGGCCAGGGCCGCTTCGCGCCGGCGCATGAGCAGCCGCCCCCAGCGGTCGGGCGAAGAGTCCAGGAAAAGGCCGAAGTTGGCCTGGTCTTCGGGCATGTACTGCGGGCCGGCAAAGAGCTGCAGCGCCGGGTCCAGCGCCTGGGCCTGCGGCTGGACCAGCCACTGCGCGTCGTAGGCAAAGGAAAACACTTCCTTGCCTCGGACCGGCACGGCCGCGAGCGTACCCATCAGCCGCGGCCCATCGGCCAGTTCCTGCCAGTCGGCATACACATACACCAGGCGGCGTTCAGCGGTTTTGGCCACGGGACTACTCGCCAGAGGATTGTTTGGGCGCCCGGGCGCTAACTACCAAATCGGCGTCCTGCAACTTGCGGCCCAGGACATCATCGGCCGCCAGTTGGAGGATGGTCTTTTCCAGGCCCAGCACAAACAGCACCTGCAGGTAGGCCCCCATGCTCACCGTGGAAGCGCCCTGTTCGATGGCACGCAGGGTGTTGCGGCTGATGGCCGCGCGCTCCGCCACGCGGGCCGCGCTGAGCTTGCGCCGCAGACGGGCCAGGCGGATGTTGTCCCCGGTTTGCGTGAGCAGCAACTGAAGGCGGGGCAAAAGGACAACGGGCTCTTTGGGCATAACACGCAATATAATGCACAATAATACGAAATTCCGCTCATTATATTGCGCATTGGCACGAGCGTCTTACTCCAGTAAGGCTTTAGTCGTACTCGCTCAGGAGTTGCTGGCGGTCCATGGGCAACGGACCCAGCTCGTGGCCGAACAACCGCAGCACCTGATTTACTTTAGCGAGTTGCAGCGTCGCCTTGCCTTGCTCCAACTCCCGCACAAAGCGTAGCCCGACACCCGCTTTGGCCGCCATCTCGGCCTGGGTCAGACGCAACAGCTTGCGGCGTTGCTTAACAAAAGCGACCAGGGAGGAAGTCATGTTATATACCCGAACGGGTGCAGGATGACCAGGTTAACAGTATTCATACCCGAAAGGGTATACAAATCACGCATTCAGTACCACGCTCGCCAGTTTGCTGCAGGTGCAGGCTCGTCTTTTTCTTTGCTCAGGTTGCGGGCCTAGCGCAAACCGCAGATTTTCAGAAACAGCCCCCCCGGGTTCTTCGTTGCTTTCACCTTGTCGGTTTTCAGCTGGTAGGTGAACTTGAAGAGCTGGTCCAGGTGCTTGGGGTCACCGAGGATGGTGGCCACCAGCTGGGGCTGGGTGATACCCAGCATCTCCAGGCTCTGCCGGGCCGCGTGGGCGCGGGCATCCTCGGCCGGCTGCTCGAAGGGAATGGGCAGCTGCTGGGGGTGCTGGCGGGCGATGGTGAAGCGTACGGCGTCGTAGGCCCGCCCCTTCTTCACCAGCTCGTAGTCAATCTTGAGGTCGGTGTGCTCGCTGACCTGGCGCACGGCAATGTCGAGCACCCGGGCCTTGAGCTGGCTGATGTTCTGAAACAGCTCCGGCTCCTTGCCCTTGGGGTCCTTCAGGTGCAGCATCTGCTTGAACTCGTCCAGCGGGTAGGTGCGGGTTGAGGTCTTGTCCTTCCACTGGCTCACGAGCTGGTAGATGCGCTTGGCGTACTTGCTGCTCAGCTTCAGGGCCGAGTGCAGCTGGTAGGAGGTAAAGTTCTCCTTGAGGTTGAAGAGGAAGGGCCGGATGGGCGCTGCCAGCTGAATCTGCAGGCAGCCCTTGCCCTTGATGTACTCCACCCGCTGAAACATCCACAGCTGCTGGTAGGTGCGCTCGTTCTCCACCTCGAACATGCGCGAGCCCATGTCGGCCGTCGCCTCGCGCAGCTGCTGGTAGTTCCACTGCCGCCCAGTCAGGGCCTCCACGTCCTTCACGTAGATGGTGTACTCCTGGTCCGCCGTGTCGTCCCGGCGCAGCCGGGAGAGCAGGTAAAAGAAGATGTCCAGCTGGCAGGCCGTGTAGTCGTAGCGGGCCTGGGTGATGGCGTTGTGCTGGCGGACAACCGGAACCGGCGCCGGTTCCACAAGTACAACGGCAGTATCTTCAGGCTTCATAGACTAGGACATCAGGCGGCAGGAACAAGGCAAATGTAAGCTACGGTAACTAAAAAACCACAGTGGTAATTGGGCGTGGTTTTACGCTTATAAAACGTGGTGGTTAGACTTATAAAACGTGAGAGTTCACTTATAAAACGTGGTAATAAAAGGTATAAAACGTGGTTTTTCGCTTATAAAAAGTGGTTTTATACCATTATATACTATTGATTATCAAGCACTTGTGAGCCCTACAAATAGACAAGTAAAAACAAATAATCTCACAAAGGTTGTTGATGGGCATCGGGAATAGCTTTTAGGGTGGTGGTCCAAACCCCAGGCCAGAACAAACAAGAAAACAACAAAAAAAGGAGACTGACCTAACGTCCACAGGGATTGCACTTTTCTAAGTGAACGCATCATATTACCCACTTAAAACCACCTTTTATAAGTAGCAGCAGTTGCTGCCGAAGCCAGGGATGCTCCCGCTCCTGCACCACTTTTTATAAGCCATTTCGACTTTTTCAGGGTAGAAAAAGAAATTACTAACTTTATACTAACTTCTGGCTAACAACGAATTACCACGTTTTATAAGTCAGCTAGCACCTGAAGGACGCCAACTAGCACGTTTTATAAGCGAAACCCTGAGCCAGCAACGACAGTAAAGCCTCGGTTTTGGCCTTCCAGAACGCCGTTTCAGGCCTTCTGAGCGGGATTATTTGGATTTTCAGCGCGGTTTAACGTTTTGCAGGTCGGCTGGCTCCAGGGCCAGGCGTTGGGAGTGAAGCTTATAAAATGTGAGAGATGGAACGCCCACCTGGCAACAGCCGAACCCAGCAAGCAGCTGACTCCTCCCCTCCCCCACCGCCCCAAAATGAAAGCCAGCCCCCGAGGAAGCTGGCTTTGTTGGCTCAGGTTGTTGTTGCTCCTCCCCTACTTGGCGGGCGGCAGCTTGCCGGTTTTGCGCAGGTGCGCGTCGTAGTGCCGGTGCGCGGCTTCCAGGTAATTCTTAATGGTCGTGGGCGTGTCCGGGCCCGGCGTGGCCAGCAGCAGGCTCATCTTAATCTCCTGCACCACGGATTTAGCGATTTGCACCGTGTGCAGCGGCACTTCGGCCTCCGGGGCGGGCGAGGCTGCCGCAGCGGGCTTACGGCCCCGGGTAGAGGCGCGTACGGGCGCCGCCGGGGCTACCGGTGCGGCAACGACTGGCGTGGGTGCCTCCACCGAAGTGGGCGCCGGTGCTGGGGCCGCCGGAGCAGCTACCGCGGCCAGCGCTGCGATGGGTTCTACCGGGGCGGGCGGCGCCGTGGCCGTGCGGGTGGCCTCCCCTCCCATCCCGGCCCGGGCCTGCTGGCGGGCTTCTTCGGGCACTTCAATGCGGCGGCGCGGGGTGATTTGTGGTTTCTCGAAGCCCATTATTTCGCGGAGGTTGAAGCGGTGGATACAGAGGTAGCGGCCGAGCTGCGGCGGTCGGGCAGGCCCAGGCGCTCGATGAGCTCCTCGCACACCCGGCGGATTTCGTCGCTGGTGTCCTTGGTGCCGCCGGCGTAGCGGGCCCAGGCCGGGTTGAGCAGGCTGTAGAGCGTCGAGGCCCGGGTGTAGGCCTTGCGGTGGCCCAGGTAGGAGTTGAAGCGCGAAAGGCCCAGACCGTCGATGTAGTCGTCCATCTCCTTTTCCTCCCGCTGCCCCGCCACGCGCTTGGTGGGCAGGCCGTAGTACTGGAAGTCAATCTGCGCGTCGTCGGCCGCTTTCTTGATGGCCTCCAGGATGGTCATGAACTCGGCCGTGGAGGCCCGGTCCAGGTAATCCGACACCAGGGGCACAATCACGGCGTCGCAGGCCGTCAGGGCGTTGAAAACGTCGTCCCCGTCGGCGCGTCCCGGCACATCGATGATAATCAGGTCGTAGTTGTGCTCGGGGTTGTCGATGAAGTCGAAAATCCGGCTCAGCTGCCAGGGGTACACGTCGTAGGGGTACTGGGCATCGGGGTTGGCTTCGCGCAGCTTGGCGAAGTTGGCGGCGTCGACCTGCTCGCGGGTTTTGACGATGCTCTGCTGGTAGTCGCAGTCGAGGACGGCGATGCGCAGGCCGTACTCGGTGGCCAGCGGGGCGGCCAGCACGAGGGCCAGGGTGGATTTACCGGAGCCCCCCTTCTGGGTGGCAAAGCTGATAACCTTGGACATAGTTGGTGCGGAGTTGAGGGCGTGAGTAGCGGCCGGTCACAAGGACCACCGGGACGTGGAGCCAAAAGTAATAGAAAAGCAGAAAAGCAGAACCACGATTTTGCTGAAAAGCAGAAATGTTGTTACGCTGAAACGTAGAAAAGCAATTCTGTTAATCAATTTTTCAATACAAATACAGAACAACAGAAAAACAGGAGTGCAAAAAAGCATTACAGCAGATTAACAGAAAAGTTGTTCTGCAGAACTGTGTTGTTGCAGAACAGTAAATCTGCAAGCAGTGTCAATAGAGGGCAATTTTTCTGGCAACAGAAATGCAGAAAATCAGAATTGTATAAATGCAGAAGCGCCAGTTCGACTGGCGTAGTTACCGGCTTGTGAAGCTGCAGAAAAACAGAACAACAGAAAAGCAGAAGGGCATTAATACCGTCGCTGTACTGCAGTGTATTCAGTTTGCATGTAGCAACAGAAATACAGAATTGCAGAACTACAGGAAGTAGGTGCCGAAGTGGAAACCCACTGGTTGGCTCTGGAATGCCATTTCGAAGGTGGGGAAGCTCTGACCTGACGCCAAATCAGTACGCGAGGCCAGCTGCCGAAACCACAGGGAGCCGTCCATTACGCTAACAATAGAGCACGAACAACAGGGCGGTAGGGAAAAAAGCGCCAACTGCTAACACGGAGGTAGGTAGCTGCGTACTAGCTTCTGACTAACTTTCTGCTAAGCGTAGAATAGTCTCAGCAAGAAGAACAACCCAATCCCACGGCTAACGCCTTATTCTTGAGTGGTTTGTAAATCAGCAGAGCTGATTTGTGGCCCGTGGTAAGGTAAGTAGCTGATTTAAAGCATGGAAAATGGCCCATCAGGCTGCTAAAATGGAAACAACGCGATGAGCACGGAGCTACGCAAGCGGGTCACCCTGGACAACAACGCCCACCGGAAAGCTGAAGCGGCCGCGGCGGAAGTCGGCACGAGCCTGGGCGTGTACGCCAGCGCAGCCGTGGAATACTTTGCCACCCGGGGCCTGGACCCGCGCGAGACGGAGGCCCGCGAGGGGCAGCTCATCATGCAGCAGATAAAGAAGCTCGGCGACCGGGTGTTCGGATTTATGCAGGAGCAGGAGCGCACGCTGCTCACGGCCATGCTGGAGGAGATGCTGCGCACCCGCATCACGCTGGAGCGGGTGCTGCGGCTGAATGAAATCCTGGTGGGTAACCTCAACGCGCAGCTGGAAACGCTCAGCGAAGCGCAGCTGCAACGGCAGCAACAGGCCCTGCAGCTGCTGCGTCAGCGCAACGAGGAAGCAGTGGAAAAGCAGGTGAAAGAAGCCTTGGAAGCAGCTCAAAAAGCGGGGCCGGGTAAGCGCAGCAAGCCGGCCGAAGCAGCAGCAGGGCAGGGGCAATAGGAGAGAAAAAGCACCCGCGATACGCAAGCAAAATACCCGTCGACTCTCGGATGTACGTCAAATTAATCAATCCCAAAACGCACGGCAAAGCGGCTTACAACAACACCGGCAGCAGCGCGCAGACGCTCCAGTACCTGCAGCACGAGGCGGTAGGGGAGGGGCAGGAAGCCTCGTTTTTCAGCGCCGACGCGGACCAGTTGAACGCCGCGCAGGTGCGCCAGGCCATTGACACCAACGTGAAAGGCCTGCGAGCGGGCGAGGCCAAATTCTATTCCCTGGTGCTGAGCCCGAGCGAGCAGGAGCTGGCCCACATCGGCAGCGACCCCGAGAAGCTCCGGGCTTATACCCGGCAGGTGATGCAGCAGTACGCGCAGAACTTCCACCTACCCGGCGGCCGGAAGCTGGGCAGCCAGGACATCGTGTGGGGCGCCGTGCTTCACCAGGACCGCACCCACCGGGGCACGGACCCCGAAGTCGTGGCCGGCACGGCCAAAGTTGGGGAGAAGCGGGCGGGCCTGCAGGCCCACGTGCACGTCATCGTCAGCGCCCGCGACGCCGAGCAGAAGATAACCCTCAACCCCGGCGGGCGCCGGCAGCGGTTTGATTTGATGCGCTGGCAGGCCGCGGCGGGCCGGCAGTTCGAGCGGCAGTTTGGCTACGTGGCCCAAGAGCATGAGAAGCTGCGGCCCAAGGCAAGGCCCCGGGATGCCACCCACGACGCCGGCCGGTTGGAGAAGATTGCCGAACGGGTGGCGCGCATCAACCTGATGGTGCCCCGCGAGCAGCACCTGGCACCGGAGAAAGTGCAGGGCATTGCCGTGGCCCGGGAGTTTGACAAGACCTTTTACCGGATGCTGGCCCGGGTGGAGGAGCGGGCCCGCGACGGCCGCCCCATTGACAACGCCCTGCAGCTGCTGCGCACGGGCCGGGAACAGGAACCTACCCCGCAGCGCCAGGCGGCTACCGCCCTGCACGCGGTGCAGCACCTGGTGCGCCGCGCCCAGGCCACCCAGGACGAGCGCACCGAGCACGTGGCGGAAAAGCCCGGGCGCCGCAGCGCGGAGCTGGACATTGAAATGTAAGCGCGGCCAGCAATTAACTCCCTATTTCTACTCCCCTATGACCAGTTTACCCCCTCGGCCGGCGCCCCAGTCCCAATCCATTGGCCTGCTCATCGGCGTGCTGCTGCTGGCCTTGCTCGCCGGCGAATGGTACGTGCTGCAGCACCCAACGGAAATAGCGGCAGCCCGGGCTGCCCAGCACCAGGCCGGGCAGACGCCCAAGCTGACGTCCGGCCAACGTTTGGCGGCCCGCATGGCCGTCATCAACCAGCAACGAGCCGAGGCCCGCCGGGTGCGGGTGCAGCGGCAAGCGGCGCCGGTAGTAGGCAAGCCGGCCGCCGAGCTGGCCACGGCCACGAGCCGTGCCGGCGACCAGGTAGTGAGTAGGGGAGGGGCGGCCGCGTTGCGCGTGGCCACTGCCGGGCAGGGGTTCAAAGACAAGCTGCTGGTTAAAGCAGGCCGGCTTTATGACGCGGCAGGCATCTTCCTGCGGGCGCTGGTGCTGCTCGCGGCCGGGGTGCTGGTATTCGTGCTGCCGGCACCCGAGCGCAAACCCGGCGGCCCGGTCCGGCGCAAGCCGCTGCAGCCCCAGGCCGTGCGCATCGTCATGGCCAGCTGCGCGGGGCTGTTTCTGCTCAGCGCCTACGTGCTGCTCACCATGGCTTCCTACCAGCCGGGCTTTGTCCGGGTGGGCTACCCCGTCGCGGTGAGTGTGGCGCTGGCCAGCGGCTTTGTGGTGGGGCTGCTGCGGGGCGCGACCAAGAGCCCGGAGTTTGGGCTGAGCGTGGAGCGCAAGAAGCTGGAGACGCCGGACGGGTTTAACCTGCCCACGGAAGGGGGCGGTTGGGTGAACGTACCTAATCCCTACCGCGGCGTGCTGGTGCTCGGTGGCGCCGGCGCGGGCAAGACTTACTCCATCGGCGAGCCGCTTATCGAGCAGCTGGCGGCCAAGAACTTTGCCGGGCTCATCTACGACTTCAAGTTTCCGGTGCTGGCCGAAACGGCGCAGAAGGCGCTGGAGCTGGCTGGGCGCCGGCAGAGCCCGCCGCGGCAGCTGCCCAACGGGGAGCCCGAGCCGTCCGTGGTGTTTCACGTCATCAACTTCCGCGACCTGCAGCGCAGCGAGCGGGTGAACCCGCTGCGGGCCGAAGACATGCCGGTGGTAGCCTTTGCCGAGGAGTACTCGCGGGCCATCATCAACAACCTCAACCCGGCCAGCATCCGCAAGATGGAGTTCTTCGACATCAGCGCGGTGGCCTACCTGACGGGCATCATCTGGTTTTACAAAAAGCACTTCCCCCGCTACTGCACCATTCCGCACGTGGTGGCCACGGCCATCCACAAGGACTTCAAGCACGTGCTCTCGATGCTGGAAACCGACCCGGAGTGCGCCGGCATGGTGCGCAGCATCATCACGGCCGTCGAGCAGCGGGCCGAGAAGCAGGTGGCCGCCGTCGTGGGCACGCTGCAGGTAATCCTCAACCGCATCAACTCCCCGGAAATCGTCTGGGTGCTCACGCCCGACGAGCAGGCAGGGGAGGGGTTCTCGCTGAACCTGAACGACCCGAAGCAGCCGGCGCTGCTCTGCATCGGTAACGACCCCACGCTGAAGGAAACCTTCTCGCCGGTGGTCAGCTGCATCATCACGGTGGCCATCAAGCTCATGAACCAGCAGCACAAGCACCGCAGCTACGTGTTCCTCGACGAGGCCGCCACGGTGTACGTGCCGGGGCTGGAGCTGCTGCCGGCCACGGCCCGTAGCAATAAGGTGGCCACCATCTACATGACCCAGGATTTGGCGCAAATGACCGACGCCTATGGGCCTGAAAAGATGAAGGTTATGGTATCCAACCTCAACAACCAGTTCTTCGGCAAGGTCAACTCGCTCGATACGGCCAAGTTCATCTCTGAGCTCGTGGGCCGGGAGGACAAGCAGATGCACAGCACCAGCACCGGCAAAAGCCAGGGCAGGGGAGTAGGCCACGGCAGCCACAGCTCCAACCTTAGCACCAGCTACCAGGAGCGCAACCTGGTGCGGGTGCAGGATGCCATCGGCCTGCAGCAGGGCGAGTTTATCGGGCAGACCGTGGAAACCGAGCGCACCTTCTTCCAGGGCGTCATCTCCCGGGCCGACGCTACCCAGGAGCGGTTTCCGCTGCATCCCGTCGCCACCTTCGGCAGCGACGAGCAGGATAGCGTCGCCGCGTTGTCGACGGTGGTGCAGGAGAACTACCGGCGAGTCAGCCAACAGGTAAAAGAAACCCTGGCCCTGCATGTAAACACCTTAGCAGGAGGCATAAAGAATGAGGTGGATTAGCCTCAAAAACGCTGCAAAAAGCGACGTTTAGGCCCTTTTTGCTGTTGAGTAAGTACCCAGCACCCACACCCCAAACCTATGACAAAGAGCTTTTTTACGCCCGCCCCGGCCGGCCTAAACCCCGAGCAGCTGACCGCCCGCCAGGAGCGCGAGCGCCACGCCAACAATTCCATTGCCATCCTGATGAGCAACGGCCCCGCGCCCAGCCCGGAGGCCCTGGCCATCATGCAGCGGCACGTGGACGGGGAGATAAGCATCGAGGAGGCCATAGCGCTGACCGACGCCATGCTGCTGGCCCGTTACCGGCCGGGAGCCGGCACTGCTACCTCTGAGCCTAACCCCGCGCGCTAATGGTAGCCGGCGACCGATTCAGCGACGAGAACGGAGTGCGGATAAACCGGCTGGGCATTACCGACCCCCAGCAGCTGGCCCAGGCCGAAACTGACTCCTCGCTGTTGCGCCTGCAGCGGCTCAATATGCAGGGCGGCATTCCCGGCGGGCGCTACGACCACGCCCACCTCAAGCAAGTGCACCAGAAGCTGTTTGAGGGCGTGTACCAGTGGGCCGGTGAAACCCGGGCCGACCGGGAGTTTCAGGGGCACAAGCCCACCTACGTCACGGGCTTCAAGGAGACGATGACCTTCGCGCCTTATAAGGAAATTGAGCAGCGTCTGAACGCCATCGGCGAGCAGCTGGGCAAGGAGAATAACCTCAAGGGGCTGTCGGAGGAGAAGTTTGCCGAGCGCGCCGCCTACTACCTCGACCAGTACAACCATACCCATGCTTTTCGGGACGGCAACGGACGCACGCTACAGGCCACATTTGTGCAGCTGGGCAAGGAGGCCGGCTACCAGGTCGACTTTGCCCGTATCGACCCGGCCACGCTGAACCGGGCCCGCGACCTGGCGATGGTGCGGCCGCACTCGCCGCAGGAAGCGGAGAAGAACCTGCAGCCACTGAAGGCCATGTTTCAGCAGGTCATCAGCCCGGCGCCGGGACTCGAAGCAGAAAAGCTACGCGACCCCGGCCAGGCACGGCCGGTGGCACCCTTATCGGCGGAGATGAAAGCCATGGATGCCCGGCGTGAGTTGGTAGTGACGGGCTACCGGGTGATGGACATTGTGGCTAACATGCCCGGTGCTGGCAATTATGAGAAAGGCGTAGCAGTAGGGAAGGGGGTGGAGGCGACGAATCTGAACCCGGCGGCTATTCAGACCTACCTGGGGCAGTTTCAGCAGGCGGCTGAAAAAATTATCAAGCATCCCGCATTGCAGGGGGCGGACGCCCGGCAAGACCAGACGGATGCCAGGCGGTTTCGAGAGGCGGCCGAGCAGATCAGCGAAATTGCAGCTGACAAAGTTGTAGGTACAGAGATTCAGCAGCGCTCAGTGCGGATGCCTAAGAACCATGAAGAAGCGCAGGTCGCGTTTACTTCGGCGGCTAACCATATTGCCTGTGGGTTTCGGGAGCACAGTCAGGGGCTAGCCGCCGCCCGGTTGGATGAGGTGGCCAAACACGTAGCTAGAACTCCCTACTTGGGCGGGTTGAACCGGGAAAATGCCGGCAAGGCAATAGACATGGCAACTAAACTTCCTGCATTAAACAACAGTCAGTCCCTGGCCGAATTAAAGAGTGCGATGGATATCCTGGTGAAGGTTCCCAGTAAAGCCGCATATCGTTCCACGGCTCCGGCAGTAGCTAGGAAGGGAGAGGAAGGATTAGAGCGCTAGGGCCTATCAAATCAAGACAGGACAATACAGCTGGCTTCATGGGTTACTCGGGAGGACTAGCAATTTTGGATGCTCCAGCCAATTGTTGCCTATCCTGCTGGAGCGAGGCCAACTCCTGGGCTTCGTTGATAAGGTCATTCAACTGTCCGAATTTCAGATGGCCATACTCCTGAAAGTGGCGGATTTCCATCGGTGGGCGTTGGCACTCGGAGGGATAAGACATTACTTCTTGGTTCCCGTTCTCCTCAACTTTTATGAAGCTGGACCTGAATCGCTGATACCTAGTTTCGTCATTGTACGCGAGGTAAAAGTGTAGCTCGGTTAACAGCGCGACGTACTGCGCGGGATGATTAGCCTGCAAGAACTCCAGAACCGAACTGTCCGGCTCACCATTCTCACCAGGGAGACGTTCCACTAGCAGCGGCATCACCCGCTCAAACATTGTTTTGGTTTCGAGCGGTAAATTCAACTGTGGATTAAATGAATAGGTATCGATGCCCCGCTGAATAAAAGCGCGGTACGCATCCATATCACCCCCTGTAAATTTCGTCGTGTCCACCTCAAACTGTTCGGCAACAACGTTCCATAATTTGTGGCGAACCTTCAGCAAATCCACATGGCTAGGTACGGACTTGGTTGTAGCCTGGTGGTAGCTTTTATATATCGGCTCGCCATGATAATCCTCATTTAGCAGCACGTAGTATTGAAAAGTGCTGAATAAGTCCACGTAGCAAAACAGCGCTTGACCTCCCTTTTCGCGGGGCTGGGAAAACAAAATCAGGGTGTGGCTGGGGTAATTTCCTTCCAGACGCGGGCGAAAATTCTCTACTAGCCGGTCCAAGGCCCCGATGGGATAGAATGGTATCAGGTTTTGAGAGTCAACCAGCTGGCCCTTCCCGTGAGCGTCGAGTTGCAGCACACGCGGCACCTGCGTTCGGGGCACACCGGCATACATAGCGAAGCCCAGAGCAATTTTATTAAATCCTAACCGCAGCCGCTCATTGAACTTCTCTGTTCCTTCGGTGAAGAAGACACCAAGTACCCCCATGTCCTGCACCTCCTCCACAAACTTGAACACCACTTCGTCGGGGTTTAGATTGTTGGCCTGTAACTCCTTTATTACGATATTTTTATAGTGCTTGGCTCGCGCCGCACTGGCGTAAATAGTCACCAAGTTGGTAGCGGCGTCAAACGAATGGAAGGGCTCCTTAGGCGTTACGACGTTGTCTTTAATTACCACCCGGCGCTCCCGGTTCGGGTCACCACCTTCGTAAAGCACTCCTTGCAAGGTGTTGCTCGTGTTTTTCCCGTGCTGCTTGGGCAACAACATATCCTTTAGGCGGGCCGTTATCGGCGTAAACAAGCTTACAAATGCTCCGTCGGCCTCGTGGCCGAACGTACTACCGCAATCTTTGCACAGTATCCGGCTGGATGTAAGGCGGCCGTGGAGCGCATTGTGGATGATGTGCTCGTCATGGGTAAATTTCGGCTTGCTGGCAAACTCCGCAGTGTGCTGCTGATAGTACGCTTCGTCTATCATTGGGCAGCCGCAGCTGTAGCAAATGTGGTTCATATATTAAGTAAGGTAAGAAGGACTAAGTCCTGCTATTGATTAAAGCGGTCTGCGTGAATCACATCGTAAGAAGATTTTAACACGGATAGCCCACATTCCTGTGGGCTATCCGTGTTCATCGGCAAGTGTTTACATAAAATCTATTTCATATAAACACAGACTTTTCTTATTTCTCAAGTCCTAAGACTTTTCGAAGCTCGGTCCAGAAACTTTGTGCCGGTTTAGTCAAGGCGGAAGATTCTATGATTGCGGGAGTATTTTCCTTCAACACAGTCTCAGCTTCGCCAAAATGCTTTGTCTTGACTAATCGGTCTTTTCTTCTGCCAGCAGCGACTTCTTCAGGCGACCATTGCCCGGCCCATTTGATTTTCCCCCGTTTCACCCAGTAATGAGATTTGCAGGGAAAACTCCAGTTGCCAATTGAAGGAGAAAGCGAAATGGATTCCCCATCGTAGGTCAACTTCCAATCAGTGGGTGTCAGCGGAGTTATAACTCGGTTGCCGCAGCCACAGCAGCATAAATGTGCTGCTGTGGCGAATGGTATCGACACGTAAAGTACCCCTGCTGCTAAATCCGTAGGCATAAACTCTACGAACTCATGGTGGAGAACAGCGTTCTTCATACGGAGTGGTCTTCGTTTTGAAGAATGTTCCCGTCCAGGGTGTACGTGCTGTGAAGTTCGGCTTCTAAGTCTAGGTAGAATCCAGCAAGCTTCTTCCACTTAATCACAGCCAAGGCCGCGTTGAGGGCATTCAAGTCAGCAATTTGGATGTTCTGCTGGTATTCGTTACCCGCGTCCTCATCACCAAAGGAAATACGCTTCTTGTCATGCACATGCCCGCGCTGCTGGGGGGTGCTAGCTGTTACCCTAACAATGCCACCTAGCGAGTTGTGCTTCTCATGTAGGTAGATTCCCATTCCCACATCAATGAATGGAATGGATAACGCCTCCAGCTTTGCAATCAACACTTGTTTCACACTGCCACGGTCAAGACAGAGGAAAACGAAGTCCATGCCTTGTAAACCTTCCAAATTTGTTTCGTCAAGGTACCCGTCATGTGGGATGATGTGACGATGCATATTGGAATACAAGCTTGCAAAATAATCGACCTTTTGAGGTTTGGTCCGCAGTTCATCTACGGTTGGGGCACCAGGTGACCGAAAGGCATTATGCTGCGAAAACACATCCCCGTCAAAGAGGCGAATTTGCTTAACCGGTGTTTTTGCGACCAGGTCCAGTACATAAGTCCCAGTGCCGCCTAACCCGATAATAGCAACATTGCCATAAGCAAGTTTTTCGGTAACAGCTGAGATGCGCGCCCTGGTAGAAGCTGTGTCCGTGTAGCAAAAGACCGATTCATCCGCTGTTGGCTCTATCACTGGGAATGATTTAGCTGTAACAGAGGCGTCGATGGCCTGTGCTGGGCTTGAGATAAGCGCAACATAGGTTGCGACTTTCTCATAGTAGTCGGAATATCCTGCTCTGGGCTTGCTCGAAAACGAGTGCTGCATAATGAGCCCATTACCCAAATCCATGTGATTGGACTGGTGCTCTATCTTACTCATCTTGGTGCCGTCCTTGTGACAGGGGTGTTCACCAGCAAAATAAGCCACGTGTGTAGCCGGTTTCGTGGTTACTTCCCCTGCCAGAGATAAAGCTGATGCGAGCGTTCCATACGCAATGGCCTTACTAGCCGTAACATATGGAACGCCTTTGACCAGCAAATATCCGCCTTTCACTTCTACATCATAGCCCTCGTTGCGAAGGCGCTGTAGGTCGGCGCTACGATTTATCGGTTGCTGAGACATTGAATATCATTCCGTCTTTAACCTTGACCGTACCACCCTCTACCAGGCTGCCTTCCGGCTTGTCGCCGTGCCCTTTCCGAAATGTCAGCGTGTAGCTGACGTTGGGGCCACTAGGCAGCGCTGCCAGGGCTACAATTTCGCGGAAAGACATTTCATCTTTCGCAACTACGTGGGGAGTAGCGTTTACGAAAATGGTGACGTCTTTTTTGGGGTCGTTGCCAGGATTGCCGTTACCCGAGCTTCCGCCTCCAGGGTTGCCGCCTGGGTTGTTATCGCCCGAGTTTCCAGAGCCGTTCCCGGAATTGCCGTTTCCTGAGCCGGAGTTTCCATTACTGGACCCACTTCCGCTGTTCTGCCCGTTACCGTTGCTGTTGCCTTGACCCGAGTTTGGTGAGCCGGCTGGAGCGTTGTTGGGAGTATTCTTATCTGCTGGCTCTTTGTCGGTGCCACCGTGTGCTTTTTCCATTGTGTTGGAGGTATGAAACGTTTCTGCCTACCAGATTACGGTGAGTAGACATCGTGCCGGGCCTCGCAACAGGGCAAAGTCTTGTTCTGTAACTGGGTTCAGTTACCTTTGCGCCCTCACTTAAAGAGAAGAAATTGGGCCGGGGGACTACTCCCGGTAGATGTAAGCACGGGTCCAAGCGTTTTTACTTTTTCTTCGATAACAGTCGCTACGGCCAGTAGCGGCTGTTTTTGTTTTTAGTCAGCAGCGGTTGATTGAAAGATGATTACTTGTATTAAGGGCCTGCAAGTGTTAAGCAGTTTAGTGTGCGGCAGATGTTGGCAACGACAACCACTTTTCAGTGCCTCTGCTTGCCGGGGTCACTAGGTTAGCCGAATTGTACATAGCCTGGATAGTTTCCACCTCCTCTGAGGTCATTTTATCTCCTGCAAGTAGGTAAGCTATTAGCTGGGCAGTCCGGTCACGGATGTCTGCACGCGCATTGATTGTTCCGTTGGGGTTCATAATGAAGTTTACCCAGTGCTTGTCAGCCATTGACCAGTGCAGCTTGTTCGCACGAGCGAGAAGCTCCTTTAAGCTCAAACCAGTCATTGTTCGCGCAGCAACCAAGCCGCTAACGAATGCAATTTGACCAGCAGGCTTGAAGAGCAAAGAGTACGCATGTTCGTCCTTGCGCATCTCCACAATTTTGCTGTGGTCACCCGAAAGCGCGGTAACGTAAGGCAGGAATTCGCCTAACACCGCCCACCAAAAACTTAAGAGTAAGTCAGTGGCTCCATCCAAATCAACATCGGAAGGCCGATTGACCATATGCTTCTCGTCGAAGTTCTTGTACTCCGGACTCTGCCCTAAAATGATTTTCGACATTTCGTACAGCGCGCTCAGTGTCGTGAGTTGCTTACTACGAGGAGCAAGTGTGTTGCTTTTCCAATTAACGAGTGCTTCATCTCCTGGCTTCGCGTAGAAAGGCGCTTCGCTATCGTAAATGAGCCTTCTGGAGGCAATTGCATAACCATCATCCTCACTAGTCAGAATGTTATCTCCGCGGCTAGTTTGCTTAGCGTAACGATTGACCTTGTTGAAGATGCGTCGCGTTTTAAGGTCTGTTTCATGTTTGATGAAAATCACACTGATTTCATCACTGGCTACGCTGTCGGCGTCCAAACCGACAGTTTCACCCCGGTGAACGCTGTCCAAGGCATACCAGCGGTGTTGACCATCTAGAACTATAAGCTGCCCTCCATCAATAGTCAAAAAACCAATGTCCTCCGCCTGCGACTTGTAAGCATGAGGCAAACTGATTTTGAAAGTAGATAAGCTTTCAAAATGTGGCTCCCCCTTGTAGATGAGCACGATTAAGGCACCGAAAAACCTGTCGGCATTTTGGGCGATGTACGGCGCAATCTCTGTTTTTACGCGCTTCATGTCTGCGTCGCGCTGCATGCGTTCCTCAGCAGGCAATTCTTCCCACCACTTCTGGTCGGCGCCAGCTGGTCGAACGCCTTGAAGCAATTCACGCACAAGCATTTTGGATAGATAATAGTCAGTACTACCCATTTTGCCTGTCAAGGCTGGAATTACAAGGGCCATTAGCTTATTCTTAAGTGTGTTTTAGACAAACAATCATCTTGTTGTAGAAGACTTGTGTGTTGTTTTCTAAAACAAAGCTCAGCATTATTACCTGTTTTCGCAAACATAGTTGCTGTTTTTGGGTAAAAAACTAATCTCTTAGGCTTAACTTGTTGATGCAGAGCAAAAAAAATACCTCCCATTATTCCTTGACAGACAAGGGTAATGGGAGGTATTATAGAGCACAAGTCCTACGTTAGCTTTTAGGCGGGCTTTGCTGCTTGCAACGACTCAGACGCTGGACAAGTCCTCGGCAGCATCCTCTACGGAGACAACCTCGTGGTCCATTGCTGAAACGGGCCCTCGGCGGAGGGCTATTTCGTGTTTAGAGAATTCCGGGTCCATGTAGAAAAGCTGCTCACGTAAGCGCTGGCGTAGATGAATGGCAGGAAGGAGACAATAAGTTTCAAACTCTTCCTCAGTCACGATAGAGAGGTCTGGAAAAAGAAGCTTCAAAAAGCCAGCGGAAAGTTTGAGAATGGCTCGAACATCACGAAAGTCCTTAGAGTCAATCAAGTGCTGACGTTCCTCAACATACTTATCGTATTCAATGCGAAAACGCATTGCGTGGAATATTTCACCGAGGTAGTCTGCCTTCAAACCTACGCCCTTAGAAAGTGCATCGACACCCATGCGGGGTAAGTGCCACCCAGGCAACAACCCGTGGATACGGTCGAGCAGTGCAGTCTCTTGTAATATCGTTGGTAAATCACTGAACAGATGCTTGGAATTCACCGGCATCTTATCACGGCCAATCTGTACGTTCGCAATGAAGACTGCGCCGGCATCTGCCGAGACCGTGAATTTGCCTTTGGAGTACTTTCCCTGCTCTAAATAGCCTTTAAGCTTAGCGACGGTTTCGTCAGGGCTGCTGAAAGAAAGAGATTGTGCCTCATCAAACACCACAATATCAAACTGGGTGAAAAGCCCAGGCACTTTAGTGTTTTCGTTATAAAAAAGCACTGCAGGAGACACCGCGCCTCCTTCAATCAAGCGTGAATAGCGAGAGAATTGTCCGAAAAGAAACGATTTGCCAGTGCCTTTGGGAGCTAACTCGAAAAGGTTCACCCTGCGTTGGACAAAGGGGATTAAGCGTGTGAGCAGAGCTGAGCGAGTCGTATCTGTTGAGTATCCTCCTTTGCCTTCCGCATTATAACCCAAGGAATTAATAAGCAACTGGGTCCATTCTTCGAGGCTAAACAGCTGACGCTTTTCAACATATTCATCAACATCAATCTTGGAGGCCTGCAAAGGCTTGAATTCGCTGAGCCATACTTCGCCTCCTTTCTCAGTGGGCCGGCGATATTGATAGATGGCCAGGCCCCACATCCCGCCCTTTAACAGGCGTGGATATCGGGTGAGCAAGTGCTCTTCGACCAGGACTTTTTGATTGCCAAGGCTGCCCGATTCCAGAAACGTTTGGTCTTTAGTCAAATCCACTCGCGGACTTACGTACTCCAGCACCGAAACATTATCTCCATTGCGCAGTCGCTGTTTGAGGTCCTCAACGTCGTCTTTGCTCGGCATGAACTTGCGTACGAACGCAATGACCTGTTGCTTGACATCCTCATCCCATTCGCCCCCCTTTAGTTGGCGGTCGATGAGCCATTCCCCCACGAATACAGGGATGCTTTGCTCGTTGAGGCCGGAGCCACTGTATAAGCTTTTATCGATGCAAGCTGACTCGAACGCGTCAGTTACTTTTTGGCGGAGCGAATCATTCATGCGCTATAGAGAATCAAAGTCGAAGTCATCCAATTCGTTGGCCTGTTGGATGGGTACTGAGAAAGTTGCTTGTGCTGTGTAGCCCTCACCCTGAATCACATATTCTAGGGTTGCATTCAGATTAACATAGCCGTATTGTGGGCGTAGGGACGACGGCAGTTTGAGGCTAGCTTTCAGTGTTACACTGCCGTTCGATTCAAGTTGGGTGGGGAGGTTGAATTGACTCTTGGTGTCTTGAGCAATTACTACACCTCGAAGCTCTACGGCAAAAGCGTTAGGGTTCTGAACCCGTAGCTGTACCTCTTTAAGAGTTTTACCCAATTCTAACTCCTTCGTGCCAAAATAGCTTATCAGAAGGTCGCTCACTACTACATCACTTGCTTCAGCCATCAGCACCGGCACGATGGTTTCTTCTGGAGTCAACCCCCCATGACGATAGCCTGAGTCATTGCTGCCAAAGTAGCGGTAGCCACGGGCTGCTACCCAGTCGTCTTGATTGTGAGTCATTGCCTTCGTCAGGTGATAGGTCTCCTTAGGATCGAGTTCCTCATCAGCAAGCTTGCCGACCAGCTTAATACAACGTTCGTGCGGCTCAGCAGTAGCCTCCTTTATCTTCTTGTTGCTGATACCAGATTCATTGCGTAAGCAACGGGTTGCGCCGTGGTCGGTGGAAATTAGGAGACGTGTTCGACGGTCAGGAGTTTGGCGCATTGCCATTGCTAGCAAACCAATGCGCTTGTCAAGCTCTTGCCCGATGTGCTCAGCCCGCGTTCCTTCTATTTCTCTGTCTTCTTTGTGCTGGTATGAATCAAGTTCCCGCCAATGCAGGCAGCATAGGTCGGCTTCGGCTGCAAGAGTATCCGCAAAGTCGCGTACCTGATTAGAAAACACAGTCCTATGGTCAGGGTATGCCTCTACTAACGCTTCTCTGCGGTTAACGGGAACAAAGGAGGAAGCATTAGGGCGAAGGCCGTTAAGCAGCGCAGGTATGCCTATGGCTGTGATTGTTGGCAGGGTTGCTAGTGCATATTCTACCTTGATTTTGTTCAGGCCATGCTTTTTCAAGGCTGTACTCAAAAGCGAGGTATAAGCATCAGGCAGCCCATCGATAATGAGCCAGATTAGTCGGCTATCGGTAGGGGAGAGCAGGTGCTGGGCGCGTTGGCGAACATTGCTGCTTGTTAGAATGCGCTCATCGTCGATAAGCGTTGCATAGTTGGAGAATAGCCAGTCGCCATATAGATTGGCGTATTCCTCAACTTGGTCAAGTGCCTCGGCTGTTGGCTGTTTCACTTGGTCAAGCCAGAACTTGTAAGGAATAAAGCTGGTAGTAGCCCATTCCTGCCAAGTTCGCAGTTGCTGCGGCAAAGGCAGCGGCGAGAGGTCAGCTGCAGTTGGAGGTGGGAGTAACTCAGGTGTTACGAGAGCCCGAAGCTGTCCGTGCAGGTAGGTTTCATTTGATAGAATATCCGCGTAGCGCGACTCTATAGTCTGCAAGGTTGCCCCATCTAGCCCGATTCCAGCAGAAAGCAAAGCCCGCAATTCGCCAACGTAGCATCCACTCAGCGCATCCAAAGGGGACGTGCCTTTCTTTAAGGCAACACTGACCAACTGAATAACTTTCTGCTCTAATTTAAGGTCAGCTTCTGCTACTTTAAACGGTCGAATCGACCAGCTAAGTAGTTTGAGCTGCTGTAAGTCAGCAAGAGTGATTTGGTAAGCCTTTTTAAGCACTAAGGCATTTTCGTGCTCCCAGTCTGAAGCTAACTCAGACCGGCCGCCTAGATAAATGCCTTCTGCCAATATTTTGGCAAAGCCAGCGTCGGCTGCTTTCAGGGGCTCCAGCGCAGGTGGCAACGAATCCAAATACCGACTCCATAGCTTGCGAAGGTAATCCTTGTTCAGAGCGGGCGGCTTCTGCGCTACAAAGCGGGCCAGGCCATAAACCGTAGCTAGTTCGGTACTGATAACAGAATGAAATGCTGCGCCAAAGAAGTGCTTAGCAAGCCCTGTTAAAGTGGGTTCTACATCAGTACCTAGAAGCAAACCAAGCTCCTGTACATCTTTATCAGTTAAGTCTGAAGGCAACGTAGCACCAGGCCACCGGTCTCGAAGCTGGGCTAATGGTAAAACAGGTATAGCCAGCGTCGTAGGTAGGTCATCGAACCACTGAGTCCAAGGTTCATGGCGGACGACAACATCGCGGCCAGGTTGGTCAGGATTGCGCATAAATGCAAGCAGAAGCTGTCGGGCAGCTACGTAACCAGCATCATCCGTCACTTCTAAAGCGCCGGAGACTGGTTGGAGACCATATGGGTCTAAATAGATTTTCATTGTGCCTGCGCTACAGGAGCCAATTCACTCAGCAGGTCGTTAAGCAGCTTGCGTCGCTGGCCAGGATTTAAGTCCTTCTTTTCGCAGAACTCGCGGACAAAGGCGCTCAATTCATCTCGGGCCTCGGCCAGTTTGCGGTCTTCTGGAAAGGTCCAGGCTTGAATAGTAGCAACAGCTTGATTCCAGCTGCTTACAAACGCCTTCTGTTGGTCCTTATCCCAGAGGTGATGGTCCGAGGGTAACTGCAGGTGCAGGGCCACTTCCTCAACCAGCTTTCCTAGGTCGGCTTTCGCTCTCACTGCATGCAGCAGTAACCGGGCTAGGGAGTCCGTAAGTAGCGTAGCATCTGCATCAGCCTTGACAGTATAGGCTTCTTGACGCCGTAGGTCGTCGTAAAGGGCGCTTTTGTAATCATATTCGTGCTTATGCTTCCCTTTTTTGTCTAGCGCTGATACCACTTCAAGCAAAGGGCGACTGTAGTTGTCGATGCTTGCCTTTAAGCCACCAATCTTGGCTAACAACCTGGGTAACTCTTCTGCGCTTATGTCCTTCAACCCGGGCAGCCCCCATCGTTGGGGGAGGGTTTGAGTTAGCAAATTGTACAAGCTTTCGCCTGATGACAGCTGATTAATCAGTAGCGCGTCATCAGAAGTTTTGTTAGCCCATTCGGCCTCCCGAGTACGGGCGGGCAGGTTTGCGTACCACTGAGTAAAAATGCCTTCGCGGAGCACTTGAGCTGTAGTGGCTTCTTTTAGACCAAACAACTGCCCTATTCCAGCAAAGAAATCAGTCTCAGCTACCGGTGGCTGCCAGGCATTAATGAGAACGTAGCAGCGCCGGTACTCGGCAGCCACCGCTGCAATCTGAGTGTCGGTCCATTCCTTCCATTTTGTTGGAATCGAGCTAAGCAAGTTGTTTTTCTCTATCCAACGCCGCGGAATGTTATCAAGGTACAGCGTAGTCGTTGGCGCGGTAGAGTCAATATTCTCTAGCAACCACTTTGCTGCTAGGTCTGCGAAGGGGTGGGTCTGTTTGAGTTGACCTAATCCAGTCCACCAGTCCTTGAAAAGAGCAGCAAAAACGGTTTCCGTGGGGCACTCACTAGGCGAAACCTCAAAGACCTCGCGCGCTATGTATTGCAGCACCTTCATGGGGTCGAGGGTGAAGTCCTCGACGGTTTTCTTGTAACCCTGAAATTCTTTGACGTACTCCGACTGACAGAGGTAGAGGTTGCCCTCCCAAGTGTGCAGCGGCTTCGCCGTCAGTTCAGAAGTATAATATGACAGGATGTCCTTGCCTACCGGCCCGTTCTGGATAAGCCTAATCCAATTAGCGATGTATGGGTCCGAATAGGTAGCCATCCGCTGGGCTGTCGTCAAACCAGCAAACCATTTTTTGGTAATCAACTGGATATCATCCTTGCCTACGTTCTCTTCCCCAAAAACCGTTTTGGCCAGTGTTTCTAAGGTTTCCTGCCGAAACAGCTTATCCGCATCAACTGGAAATTGCTTGAACTCCCGTAGCTTCTTGAGCAGCTTCGGGCGGTTTCCAGGGTCGTCTTCGAAGGCTTCCTGCGAAGTAATACCTAGCAAGCTATTAGGCAGTGTTTCTAAGAACAGCATTCGAGCCTCTGGTTCGGGAATGCTTTGCTGTAGAGCGGCAATCGTTTCAAAAAATGCCTGCACTTCCCCACCCTTGCGGGCAATCAGTGCTTTTTGCAAGGACGTCAGAGGGGCAACAATACCTAGGAATTGACGGGCAACTTCTGCAAACGAAGTAGCTGAGCTCTTGCCAAATAAGTCGCGCAACTCGCGTAGATACCCCTCTTCCTTCGGCGACATGTCTACCCGCCGAATGCGGTAATCAGCTGGCTTCTTAAATAATTCTTTAAAGAGTTCGGCGTCCTTTTCCTTTATCAGCGCACCTTTATAGATGGTTATTTGAAGCGAATGCAGCCGGTCATAACAGCCAAAGAAGAACTTGATAAGGTGCTCTGACAACCCATATGGAGCTTGCAATAGGGGACTAAATAGCTCCTGGCCGGAAACTCCGCCTTCTTTCCCTTTTAGTACTTTATCAAAGTGTCTGAAAATGGACGCCTCCGGCGTACTCGTATCCGGCGATTTAATTTCTCCGTATTGAATACCCTTCTCACGTGCTGTCTGCTTGGTTAGAGTAAGTTTATAGAAGAAGTGCTCTACTATACGGTCATGAGCAGCATTGCCTGGAGTATCAAGTGGAATTCGCCCAGTTGGAGTGCTGTATATATTGGCGAATGCTGCATCTCGGTCCTTTGCTTGTTGGGCCCGCTTCACAAACCATAGTCCAGGCTCCTTGACCGTAGGAACCTGGAAAAATCGCTCCTCTACTTTTTGCTCAAACCAGTTGTTGAACCCACGGGCATTACTAAAAACCTGAGGAGTAGACTCTGTAGCGTAATTCCACACCCAGTTATGTGGCTCAAATGTGCCAGTGATTAAGCTGCGCAACTCTCTTTCGGCGAGGCGAAATTGGTCTGTTACCTTATCTTTTCGGGCTGGGTTGGAGGCAATTTCATCACGCAACAAGGCGGCTTCTAATGCCAAGTATTTTAAGGTTTTCTTTTGTAGTTCGCTAAACAAGAAAGGGTCATTCGGCTGAGTATAAAATACATATGGCTGTATGGCTTTGTTGGCAAGTATAAACTTCGCCATTTGCTCCTGAGCCTCTGGTTTGTCACTCACTAGATGGAAAACATAGCCAGTTGCTGGCCAATTTTCATTCTTACCGCTATAAAAGTCAACCAGCTTTTCCAGCTTTTCCTTCGAGTCCGAAGCTTGGCAGATAGGTACCACCTCGTAGCGCCGTTGAGCACCAAAACGGTCGTTTTGCTCGTCTGAAACCAGAGCAGAACAAGGTTCAAGACTATTCCAAACTTCCAAGCATTTGGGTAGCCTCAAGCCCGCTAATTTAACTTCTTCTTCCTTCAGCACACTGTCAACAGATAGAGTACCAGCCGAAGGGAAGTCGTAGGTGTTGTTGGTACGGTTGTGCTCCAACCAACCCTTATCAGCTAAGCTGTTTAATAGTGCATCAAACTCAGCATTACGCGAAGTAGGCCAGTTTTGTGCCCACAGTAATAGGTCCCGGCGTGGAGCGAGGCGATTGTCGCGTACAACCTTTAATAGAAGAACGTTGCGAAATAGACGCTCAGCATCGACTTCTCCCGTTACGTTAGCAAGTGCAGTCTTGTAATCGTCGAGCGAGTTACGGATTTGCCCAAATTTGGCATCCATTAGGTTCGTCTCGAAAAAATCGAGCAGCCGGTCAGGGGTGAACAACGTTGGGCGGCCGCTGCTATCCGTGAGTGGCTGGGTATTGAGGAAATGCTGTAGTCCTCCTACTTCTAATTGGCTAGGACTAAGAAAATTGAACATCGTACGCGTATTTTGCGCGTATTCGTTCGAAAACTTGGGGAGAAGACGGGCAGTGAGGGGATGGAGTGGGAATAGGTTCTCGACCACATTATGGCTTATCCATTGGGCCGTTTGCTTGCCGTAAAGATTCTGCTTGCTCACTAAGTCAACAGCGTCGCTAGCGTAGTCTTCAGCTTTTAATAGTTCATCCAACTTTGGCTTGGTCTCCTTCGCACGAATGAAGACTGTTCCCATGATTTCAGTGGCGTCAGTAATCTCAACGTCATCACCTGTCCCGTCCAGTGTGTCTTTTGTAGCCCCAAGGGAGTGTGGGTCAAATCTTCCAGAAGTTTTTTCCAGATTCTTTTTCTTGTCTTCCAGTAGGGCATATGGGTCCTGATGAGTTGCGGCTATAAACAAAATGTTTACTCCCTGACTACCAGCTCGCTTAACGCTCTCAATAAATTTCTGGACCGGCAGTCCAGACCCTTCCGTAGCGTTAATCAATCGACCGAGCATGTCGCCGAATTCATCGTATAACACCACAATGCCACGGTAACCTTGCGATGCAATGCTTTTCGCAGTTTCCGCATATACTGTGTAGGCATCCGCTACATCTGACTCATCAAATGAATTGCCTACTATAGCACGAAAGCAGGTTTTGAAGGTATGATAAGAAGGTGCGTCCAAATCCCGAAGCAACCCAATGAAGTCTTCAATTTTGACCCCACTCAGTTTTTCGCCAAAGTGCTGGTAAGCTGTAGGATTAGTTGCTTTCCAACCTTCTAGAACTTCGGCTGCTCGTTGATACATGGTTGGGGGGCGGAAACCCAGACCTTGCTTGTCAAGCGCAGTAATCAACCCCTTCAATAGTGCTTGTCGGAAATCAGCTTCCCCATAGTTTGGAATAACAACCAAAAATCGGTCGTCTCGCTGAGTAAGCGCTTCCAATTTCGTACTCAGCCCATCCTTTAGCTGAGCCTCCTTGTCAGATATTTTTTGCAAGAAGGGGGCTAGAGCTTCCGGACGGTTATTGCCGAGCAGGTGGGCCATCATCAGCATCAGATATGACTTGCCCGTGCCATACGATGCCTGAATAAGGTGAAGCTTATGGTCAGTGCTTGTTGAAACGGTATCCAATATGGCTTTCATCACGCGCCGCGAACTGCGATTGGGCAGGTAGCCTTCAATCTTCTGGTCGGGGGCAGTGAGGTTATAGCGAAAATCGTTTGATAAGTCAATCTCGGCTGAAAAGGCCGTTGAGAGTTGAATTAAGCTGCTCAGCGTACTCATATTATCATGCAAAAGACTTATTATCGACTAAATTGAGGGTGTGCTGTGGTTGAGGTAGCGCTTGTCCATACACCGCGTTGAATAAGGAGAAAACCCGTGCTGAGTAGAGCAAAAACACAATTGGGTGCTTAGGCTCCAACACGACCAGTTTTTGTACTAGCTGCTTCAGAAACCCGGGATTGTTCAACCTAGGTGCAACATACAGTTCCAGATTTAGAAAGAGGCAAGGAGCACCTTCAGCCAACATCCTGACCCGTTCTATTAACAGGTCATCAGTTAGAATCAGTCTACCGCTGTGCTTTGCTGAGCCGTCGACTATCACAAACCCAGCTTGCTTGCTTTGGTCTATTACTTCCTCAAAACAACTACTAGCTAGTACTGCTCCAGTTCGTTTCCGAGCCCGACAAACGGTGGTTAACAATTCCTCAATTCTCTGCATAATACTTTTCGACAAGTGCCAGAGGAGAACCGTTGAAGGGAAGTTCTACCATGTTTAGATTGGCTACTTGCACGCGCTTCACCAGCCCCAGATGGGCTAAGTCATTCAGCCTGTTGTCTAAGCTGTTTGCGTTATAGCCAAAGAACTTTCCGATGTTGCCAGGTTCCTCTAGCAACTCGGTAATGGTAATGGATTGTCTGCCGCGCCGATTATCGTACAAAATATAAGCTAGTAGCAGTGGATGAACGCCGTAAGGGTCCAGACGCTCTATCCTATCGTTACCGATAGAAATCAAACGCAGCTTCTCAAACGCCTCAGTATCTGTAAGTGCTTTGAGAGTCTTGCTAATAAGTCCGGTGACGTAAGGCTTTTTGTAATTTGTCTGAATATCGTTCGCTGAGGCCCAAAGTTTAAAGGCTTCTTGAAAGCCCGCCAAGCTCGCAACGTTCCCGGCACAGTTTAGTAGGTAAAAAAGGGCAGGGTTATGGTCGCAAGCGGACCAGTGGTACACGCAGAGCCACTTGGAAAAGTCCTCGACCAAACGCTTGTCCGCCTTCTTAACTTCTTCTCCTAGTTTCGTTAGCTCCTTCGTATTGCTTGCTAAATTGAAATCTTTGAGATAATCAATTAGGCCTCGTACTTTATTATCGCCAAAGCCAGTTTCATTGATTAATACTTGTTTTTCAGCTCCGAAAAGGTTGAAAACTTGTGTTATTTCTCTTAGGCTTACTCCGAAGCCTTGATACTCGTGCAAGGTTTGCATAATGGGCTTCTAAATAAAGCAGGCGGCGCAGCCCTGTTGGTCGTCTTCATCCAAGAACTTATCCATTAAGAAAGGGGAGCTATTAGCTGATTGCTCAACCCTTTTCTTCTGTTTCTGAATGTATTCCCTTTTTATCTGCTCGATACGCTCAGGCTTCATCAGCTCCGTGAGGGACTCCCGTTCACTCCAGGTATAACCTTCTTTCTCGTACTTGCCCGCCTTTTCAAAAAGCTCTGGGTGTTGTTCATAAAGCCAGACCCACTCAATCTTTTGCTGAAAAAAGCAGAAGTAGCATCCAGACCGGCTTCTCGAATAGGTCCCTTTCTCGCCGTCTACCTCGAACTCCAGCTCTTCATAGTACTTCGGGATGCCAACACCGCTTGTCCTCAACAAGGCGAAAATGTCCTCCTTCACCGATACCTTGGTATCAGCCACCACCGGAAAGCTGTCCACCTGTGAGAGCGGGTATCTTGTTGTTTTGAGGTAGCTAAAAACTAGCTGATTGAAAGCCTTGGTATCAGCATTTAGCAGCAGGTCAAGCTTTTTCTTAGCCGAAAAGCGTAGCGATAGCGGTTCTGCGATAATTTCACGAAACTCGTCATCAACCGTCACTTCGCCCGCTTCTATAGTACCCAGTAACTGCTTGATGTTATCGTTAGCCAGCACTTTGGTTGTCACGTCTTCACTCCAAATATTCTTCCGGAAGGGAAAAATAGATTGGATGTTACTTTTCTTAGAAATATAACCTTCCCGCTCTTCGTCCCCTCGGATACCGACGTAAGAGACCACTGGGTCGTTACCGATGAACATCTCGAACGGCCGCAGTTTCAAATATTGGGTACACCAGCGAGATTGAGTAGAGGGCAAGTACTTGAACTTGCTTTTGTAAAGCAGCTCAAAGGGCCCCAGTTGGTGATTCTCGGTGTCTTTAGAATGAGTCAGTCTAATAATGGGCTTGCCCAAATAGACTTCCAGCCGCGTGACCAAGTCATACGTTTCTTGGAGCTCCTCACCAGTATCGGCAGTGTAGTACTCAATATCCAATTCAGGATAGTTGTCCTTCATGTATATGGCCAGGGCTGCGCTGTCCTTGCCCCCAGAGATGCCCAGGACGTGTCTTACTTTCTGACTCATGATAGTAGCAGTTCATTAAGGAGGTTCGCGACAATGGCTAGGTTCACTTGCTTGTCGTGTTTCAGGGCACCGAGGCGCTTCATCAGCATGTCGGTGTCCTTCTTAACAATCTTCTCCTTGTCTTTGGGCAGTCGGATAACCGCCTTTTGTGCGCCGGCACCAAAAGCATTAAGCTCGATGCCAACGACAGATTCCTGACTCGGGTCAATGTTGCTAGCTGACAAGCTGGTTAGACTGTCCAGGTCAAGCAACATGCGTTGGAACTTGTCATAAAGTACTGATTCGTCTTCATCGCTGAAAACGTCTAGTGATTTGCCAACTACAGCCTGCGCCATTGCACTAAGCCAAGCATCACGGTCGGCGCTGGAAGAGTTTAAGCGTTGCACAAAAACCCGCTGATTAGGCATGAGCATGGGTTGGCTCAATTTCTTGAACCGTTTTTGCAAAACTGCCCTATACTCGATAAAGGGTAGTGGTTGACCTACAACGTCTTCCTGGATAAAGCTCTCAAAGCGGGTCAGTAGCTCAGGATATGCATGACGGATGCTGCGAATAGCACCCTCTATCTTATGAATGTACTCTGACAGTGACTCCGGCGAATTGAGCAGAGCACTTAGACTGTAACCCAACGCTGAAGGGAAATCATCAAAGAAGGTCTTTTCAGGGTCTACGGAGCTAACAATGGCAGCCCTTAGTGCAAGCACTTCCTTATCGAGGCGCTGAGTGCTTTTGGCATAAGCCGGCAACTGCCGATAGAAGGATAAGAAGGGACGAATTGTTTCGACAAAGGTCTGGTTGTCAACAAATAGTCGGTCCTGCTGCTGTAGAAACGTGCGGTAGCTGTTAAGTAGGTCCAGCTTAACCCCCTCGATGTCAAAAGTCTTTACCTCATAGTCGGCGGGGTACTTTATAATCAGGTCAAGGGTCTCGTCTGATATCTGAGGAATATACCCTTTGTCCCCAAACAGCCCATAATCATCCCTCTTCAAAAAGAGGAATGTGGGTATCCAGAAATCAAGAAACCCTTGTTTAAGCTTAAATGGAGCTGCAGCCAGCTTTTCATAGAGGCCCGTAATGGAACGGCGGCGGTCCTTCGCGCTTTGTAGGAACTGCTCCGATACGTCCCAAAGCTCCTGAAATCGGTTAGGGTCAGGATGCTGTTCATTACGACTGCCGAAGCTTGTCGAGATGCCGTTGGCTTTGAGCAGCGTGAGATAAATGGTTTTTTCGGGGGGGAACTTGCTCTTTTCAAACCCGAGGTCTGGTTTATCCCAGTCTGTCACTAGTGCTTTGAAGTACTGACGACGAGCTGTGAAGATAGAATTCGAAATGACATGCCGGTTTACCAGCTCGTTTTTGAAAACTGGGGTGCTGGGGTAAATAGTTTGGCAAACCCTTGATAGTAGCTGATTGAAAAGTCGCTGTGAACGAATATCCTGTCGCTCACCCTGCCACAGCCATGTGAGGTGCGTAGAGCCAATGTAAAGGTTGCCTAGTATAAAGTGATTGAGAGTTTTACGGGCTGCTTCAATGTTTTCATCAAGCAGGCGCAAGGCTATTTTATCATCTGCATTGTCCGCCTTTACCTGCTCTAGCTTTTGCAGCTCATAGAGTAGGTCAATGATGTCGCGTGTGTTTTCGTAGTGAACGAAAATCAGTGCCTGCTCAGGGTGCTCCGCCGAGTGTGCCCGTACTGTCTCAGCCGATAGGTTTTCATTGAAGACAAGATAAATCAGCCCATCTACTTCCCCTACGGGGTAGTCAGCCCGCAATTCGTCGGTTATGACAAACTTGAATTGTCGCGGGGTGCCAAACTCATAGGTATACGCTTTAGCCAAAACAGGGGGCAAGTCATCGTAGCGCTGAAGGAGAGCGGCAACTGCGTCACTTTTGGCTATCTTCTGTTCAGCCTCAATAAGGGCTGCCTCTACATCGAGAGTGGTGCCGTTATTGGGAATGAAGCGCTTTGCGTGTGCCCGGTAAAGAATGATTTTATGCTTTTTCAGGGCCTCAACAAGCTCAGCAGCATTTTCAATGCCTAAGGCAGTCTTGGCATAGCGCACCAGAAATGCCTGATTTAGGTCGCTTCCTTGAGCCGCCGTAATGTTGAGTAGCCCAATGGTTTTGAGCAGATGTTGGTAGGCTTCAATATCTTCCGAGAACGTACGCTCAATTTCGTCCAAGCCGTTACGAATAGCCGACCAAGCGGCATAGTCCGGGTTGAATTTTGATTGGACGAACGAATAGAAATTGAAGAACAGATAGTCATAAACCTGCCCGATGTGATAGAACGCACCCGGCCGGTCACGACGAAACTGTTTAAGACTGGTGTGGTCCGATGCTTCTAGGAATGAGAAGAGGCTGCGCTCATTTTGGCCGTACCGTTGCAGACATAACGTTAGTACGTTCGCCGCAAGCAAATCCAGCGGGAAAAGCCCTGTAGCTACTTCTCCTGCGTAAGCCGGCTTGAGGTCAAAAGCGCGCGTGTCATTAGCAATCAACACTGTTTGCAGTACCGCTTCTTCCTCGTGTGCGTCGCGCTTTTCCACACTTAAGTGGGAAGCAGCTAAGCGCAGCAATTGCTCAATGGGCTCGTTAAAGGTTACTTCCCGAAAACGGCCTTTGACTTTGCTCCACTCCTGCCGTTGCGGTATACTTAGTCCAAAAGCATAAGCATCAAAGTTTTGATGCACCGTTGTGATGAGTAACACGTTGTGGCGTGTATCAGCAGCAAACTCAGCCAAACTTTGCAAGAAGTAAACAGCGGAGTTCGGGTCGTGCGCTGCAGCATGCTCCAGAAACTTGCCGAATTCATCTACCAGTATAACAAGGCGGCCCTTTTTCAGCGTCGTCTGATGCTGGTAATATAGTGCAGCAAGGATGGCGGCACTGTCAGCCCCCTGCTCCAATCCATAGCGTTCAGCCATCGTATCGGCCAGCGACTGGTATTCTCCAACAAAACGAACTACCTCAGTAGGGCCAGTACCAAAGAGTTTATCCTTGAAGTAAGGCTTTTGGCCTGTAAGATTTTGCTCAAGAGCCCACAGAAAGGCGCTTTTTCCTGTTCCGTATGAACCAATGAGTGTAAAAGCACGGATTCCAGTCTGATAGTCGGTCAGTAGCTGAGAAACAATGCGTCGAGTATTCTCCGTAGGGATGTAGTTCAATGCCCGGTTGGCATCCCTTACGATATTGACCGAAGGGCTAAACATTGGCTGGGACATAGTAATCTCTTAAAACCTGGTACTTATCAGCTGGCTTCTCACGAAATTGAAGTTCGCGGACCCCTGCTTGGTCATTATATGTGAGGAAGTCGTACTGGCTGACCAACTGCTCAATCTTTCGTCGCAGCCCAGCTCTGTTCATGGCAAACACCGCACAAGGCATTCCAGGGTCGTTTTCCAGGGTTTCCAAACTTACTGATAGACCTATGCTAGGAGAATCCAATAAGCAGTACAGAATCCAGTCAGCTGGTATATCGTCCCGGTCCGAAGGAGTAATGACATATACTGGAATTTCACCTTTACCATCCTCTGTTTTGCGCGGGAAAGAGTGTACAAGGTTCAACTCGGTTAGAATGCCAGAGAAGCTATCCTCGCGGTCTTTCGTCTTAGCACCTCTTTCAGCTATGCCGCGATGATACATTTTCAGGAAGACCCCGAAGTCATCGGCTATGCTTTTGGGACTTATCGAAAATCCTTCTTCACGTCCCTTCTGCTCGATAAATCGTCCGTAGTCTTCCCGGGTAAATTCGATTTTGCGCTTCCTGAACTCATTGAATATAAGCCAATAAGTAGAGGCAAAGCGGGTTTTGACCAACTGATAATGAAGGAGCCACAAGGTGGCATTATCTTCTAAAAAAGCATCGAAAGGTGCAACCGTTCCTCGGCCTCCAAAAATCAGGTCTGCTAGCTTTGTGGGAGTATCAGTAGTTTCATCAACTAATCCGAAGGCACGTAACCAATGCTTGATAGCGCGCACCATATTGTTACCCACACCAAGGACTACAGGGGCGTCGTCGGCAGTGAATGAACGGCCTTCCCGTAGGTAATCGTAGCCCTTCTTAAGCCAAAGCAGCCGGCACTGAAAGCTATCATGGCCGCTAAAAGTGTACTTCAAGGATGGGAACATGGAGAAAGCATTCTTGCTCAGCGTAGCTGAGCCTGTTTGAAAAGTAAAAGAGGTAAAAGTAACGCTAAAAAAACTAGTATTTTCTCGAAAATCGAAGTTTGAATGGGTGTTCAAGACTATCAGCGCCTTAGCAGTCAGCTGCAGCTTTGGAACGTATCAACGCGTGATAACTGGAGTTTACTATGTAAGCCATGCTGAAAACTCTGTTTCCAGAGAGCAGGTCAAATAGCCAGTAGTCTGGTTAACATCGGACGCAGCGGGGTCTGCATGACTTAATGCTGCTTGACCCACCCGGATGTAGGAAACCCCGCACCGAATAGCCTGTGCTTCCGCGCCTCCGGCACTAAAAAGCGGCCGCGTAAATACGCCATCCACCGATTGCTCTGACCCGCTCTGCGGATACAACAGCCGCGCCCGCGTAGCCTCGAAATGTTGTGCATACGCAAACAGCTGACGCAAATCCACTTCAGCAGGCTTGCCGTGGGGACGCTTCCATTTCGCATCAAGCACGATAGTGCCTTGCGTAGCATGCTGCAACAGCATATCGGGTTGCATCCGGCTCTGGTAGCCTTGGGCATCTTGCCAGAACACTACTTTCGTGGGCTTGCGTACCGTCCATCCTACCGGGGCCAGCCGTTGCAGGGTGCGCAGTAAATACGCCTCCCAAATATGGTTCATGTTAAAAAACAGTGCCACCAAATCCTGCGCGCCGCTGCGCACATCGGGGCCGAGCCGCAGTAAGAGCAACCGCGCAATGCGTAGTGCGGTGCGGTAGGGCGCGGTTTTGCGGTCGTAGCGCAGGCGGGAGAAGGTGGCTGAAGTGGGACGCACGGCAGGTAACTCTGGCCAAGCCAACAGAGCGCGGGCAGCCCGGCCACGAAGGCTAGGCGCGGTGGTGAGTACCGGCAACAGCACCAGTGCCTGACGCAGCAGGCGGTGGGGCAGATGGTCATGGTCGTAGGTCTGGTTGCGGGTGAAGAACCTTTCTTGGTGCACCACATTGCGGGCCAGGTGCTGGCCGAAAAGTAGTGTGCCTTTTAGGGCCTTTACTTGGCCTTCGCGCTGGCGGTACCGCTTCACCAGACCGCGGTGCAACAGGGTTTCTACTTCGGTGAGGAACAAGCTGATATAGATGTCAAGCAAGCTGTTTTCGCGCTCGTGCAACAGGGCCGTGCGGAAAGTGTCGACGGGAAGTAGTCCGGCTTCGGCCAACATTCGCATTAGCAGTTGCCGCCAGCGGTCGAAGTCCTCGCCGGGCGGCGTGGCGCGACCGGGCTCGGCATCGGCCTTAGGCAGCACCTCAATGGTGAGGCTACCCACTTGCAGTACGCCCACGTAGTGCTTAAATCGCACGCCCCGGTGCCGGATGTCATAGTAGCGACGGCCCGCACCTGTGTCGTGAAACCGTAGCAGCTCATGCCAGTGTGCTTCCTCGAACTTAGCCCGGGTCAGGCCTTCACCCTGTGCGTAGCCGATGGTCAGGATGCTGTGTTCCAGCACCCGCAGAATGGTGGGCATGGAGGCTATGCAGGAGTGGCCGGGTAAATGCTCTGGAAAGCTGTCGCATCCCAGTTTTCTGGCTTAGTGACACGGTATAGGGGTTTTTCGCGCACGTTGCCGCCGTCGTACCCGGAGAAATCTGCCAGCGCAAACCGACCCGGCGCGTTGGCCTTACTGATTTCCACGAATTTTGGTCCCAGCACCAACCCGATTTTGCCCCAGTCGCCGAAGAAATACTCTTGCAATAGCGGTAGAATGCTGCGCTGGAAAGCCGCCCGCAGCTCTTCCAGCGTGTCCAGGCGCAGCAGCAGGGCGTGGCCCAAACAGTGGTCGCGGTCGAGCAGCTGTTCGAGGCGGCTATTGATTACTTCCAGCATCCTGGCCACGTCCACCGCTGCCGCGCCTTCGCCGATGATTCCCTTATTAGGTTGCGCCCGGATAACGTCGGCCTCGGGTAGCATCTCTGTAAAACTGAAGCGTCGGCGCAGGGCCGTGTCCAAGGCTTCAACGGAGCGGTCGGCGGTATTCATCGTACCGAGTAGATAAAGGTTTTCGGGCACCGTGAAATCCTCCTTCGAGTAGGGTAGCTTCACGGTGAGGGCCTCAGGGCGGCCGGCGCGCTTGTCATCTTCGAGCAGGGTGATGAGTTCGCCGAAGATATTGGCCACGTTGCCCCGGTTGATTTCGTCGATGATAAGGACGAAGCGAGGGGCTTCTGTGGTTTTGATTAAATGGGTTTCTTCGGCAGCGGTAGCAGCCTGTAATTCGGACTGGTGCTGAGCTTCGAAATTCTTCAAATCATTGAATACTGCCCATTGCAGCGAACTATTAGGCCCTCCAACTTTGCGCATCGTTTTATTCATCGGCACGATGTCGCTGATTTTTGCAAACTGTGAGTACACGGCTCGCGTCCACTTTGAAGCAATAGGGGTTGGCCCATATGCGCTGGCGGGGGCAATGTGAATAGCATTCTTGCTATCTATGCTTGTTACAAAAACTTCATAATTTTCCAGTGTGTGTAGCATTGCTTTCCCGTTTCCGGCCTCAACGCGGGCCTGCAAATCGGCTAGGTACGCTTCATAAACTACTTCAAAAGGCAGTGAAATCTCAGCGGCCGGCTGCTGGGCCTGCTGCCAGGCGGCCAGTGCCTTATCAGCCAGCGTGCGGAAAATGCCGGGCTCAATGGCATAACGCAGACTTTCTGTTTCTTCGGCCACGTCAGGCTTTATGCCTTCCACAAAATCCTCGTAGCTGAAGGCTTGGTGGAAGGTAACGAAGCCAATCCATCCAGCCTGCTGGTATTCCTCGAAGCGTGCCCGAACTTGCTCCCGCGAGTATTTCGATGAGATTTCGTGGTCGGCCAAGCCTTCCAGAATGCCCACGGCACGGGTGCTGGTATGGTAGGTTTTGCCTGTGCCAGGCGGGCCGTAAAGGATTTGGTTGAGGGGGAAAGTCATGAAAGAAGGGAAGGAAGAAGCTTTTTTACCGTCTGTCACTGTTGTCGTTCCGGTTCCCTTAAAGGATTTGTCGCGCAGCTTTTCAGCAATGACAAAGGCTTGGGCGAGCTTTTCCAGAATCAGCGTTTTCAGGGCGCTTCGTTGGTTGGGAGCAGTGGCAGGGTCCAACTCCGTTAGCGGCAGGCGGGCTAACAACAGCCAATCCCCAGGCAGCGTAGGGTGAGGGGGCATCGGGTCCGGGAAGGCGGCTTGCCAAGTGTTACGCAGTTGTTCGTGCAGCTGGAGCATGGCGACATTGGGGCGCTGGTCTTGAGGGCGACGGCCCCGGCCGAACCAGCGGTTGTTGCCACCTTCGCCGTTGCCCATTCGAAAGCTCAGGTACACGAATACATCGTCCTGTGGCAGTTGGCTCAGCAAGTATCCGACAATGCGGTCATCAGCTTTGGTACCAATAATGAGGTGGGCATCTGGATTTGACTTGCTTTTTTTACTGCCGCGAGTGCCCAAGCTGAAAAATAGCGGTTCGGGTTTTGGCCCACGCCACCACAAAAACTGTAAGGGTGAATCATTTTCGCGGTTGGCATTGCGGATAACGTAGTCTTCGTGTTGGGCAGTGATGGGTTGCACGAGCACGTTGTTGTCAGTGAGCAGGCTTTGTATGCGCTGCAAGTGGAGGGGTTCGATAAGGCGAAGGGCAGCCATGGCAAAGCTTACTGATATGCCAGCAAGTTAGGTAAACGCATGCCCAGCGCTGGCCTTGCTTAATGTCAACGGCTAGACTTTTAGAACCATCGGCTGACTGTTGAGCCTGCTCGCCTTGCTAACACTCCTATCCCGGCGATGTCACCTCTGCCTAGCTCAGACTATAATGCCTTGAAACAGTTCTTCTGGAAATTGAATCGGTCTGTAGGCTCCCCTCACGGGTTCCCTACGGACTAGGAAGCACTTCGACCCGGCTTGGCGAGATTTTAGGCGCTTTACTCACAAGCCTAGGTTTTGAGCCGCATTGAAGCTCACCACATCATCCAAGCGGGAGTAACGGTCAATCATGGCATCCGTCTTCTGCTTGGTCTGGTTTTTTATAAAGCGGTTGGACTGGCCCCGCAGCACCGACACTGTAATAAAGGAGACGCGCAGTGAGTGAGCCGAATAGTTCTTCTCTGCAATCTTGTGGCCTTCCTCGTCGTGATTCAGGTGATGCTGTACTAGTCCGTTGACGCGCAGGGGTGATAGGCGCTTTTGGGTTGGCAGCGCATCGCCCTTTACCTTGCCGCGCTTGAGCGACACGAACAGCGGCCCGGTGTTGCGGCCCAGCTGCTGCAGCCAGGCACGGGTGCAGCGCACCGGGCAGAAGGCCGCCGTCGCGGCGTAGAATACGGCTTTGTCTTCGGCCTCGCCGGCTTGGTTGGTTTTGCTTTTGGGAAGGTGCACAATCAGCGCCCGCTCCGTAAACTCCAGGTGCTCCACGTTCAGGGCCACAAGCTCCGAGCGGCGGAAAGCACCGGCGAAACCCAGCAGTAGTAAGGCCCGGTCGCGCAGCCCTGCAGTGGTAGTTACATCCAGCCGGCGAATACTTTCCTTGAGTTCCTCCACCGTAAACGCCGGCGCCTGCTTTTGCCGCTTGCCCAACGTGCGCGTGATACCTTCTATGACTAGGGCCAACTCGTCGGCGTGCACTGGTGACGGATAGCCGCGCAGCTGGTGGTGTTTGTGGATGGCCGCGAGGTGACGCTTGATAGTCGAGAGCTTGCGCGGGATGTCGGCCAGGTCGGCCACGTACCGGGCCACAGTGGCCACGTCGGCTGGCAGCGGACATAGACCGTGCAGCGTGCAGTACGCCCCGAAGCTTTTCAAGTCGGCCGAGTACGCCAGCACCGTGTTGTCGGCGCCTTCCAGGCCGAGCTTGAGGTAGCGGGCGACGTTGTCGGCGGCGGTGGCCAGTTGCGAGCCCAGGGCCTGGGGCTCGGCGGGAATGCGGCTGAGTTCGGTGCTCATATAGGCAAAAGTAGCCGGAAAAACTTTAGGTATCATAAGTAACAATTATGATGCCTAAACTACCAAATTCTTTCAGCGTCCGTTGGCATGCTTATCGGTTTCGAACCATTTCCGACAATGTATATTTAATTGCCACCGAGGCGTCGGGTTTGGCCAGCAGGTGCCGGGCACCTGGCAGGCGGTTTTGCCCCTCAGGCTCAAATAGGTTGCGGAGGGGTATCAGCAGGGCCGACAGGTCGGGTATGCGGAACTTGCCGGCCCGGTACGGGAGGACGGTTTCCCAAACACGGAGAGGTGGCCACCTGCAGCTGCTTCTGCAGGGCTCTTACTTTCCCCCATAGCACGGCGACTACCAGGACTAGGGCAACAGTGACCATGTGGTGAACGAACAACAAGTGGTGGAGGTGTTCGGAAGAAAGTTCGGGCATAGCGTTAAGAACAAGCAGGTAGGAAACTTCTGCAGCTTAAAAATAGGCGATTTTCCATTGTAACCGCCCGCAGGCCCTGCTACAGTTGCTGTGTGGACGGCCGAGCTTTTCGCGCAGTCGGCTATGTTTTGTTGCTAAACCAGTACGGGGCAGCCGTCCGCCCGCAGCGGCATAAGGGTTTGCGGCCGGCAGTGGGGTATCTTTCCGGTTGCTTGCTTCCCGGGACCCTCGTCCATCGGCTTCAAGTACTTCTTTTAAGCCTATGGCCTTACCGGACAGCCCGGCAGTAGGGAAGGCCATCCCTCCCAATTTTCTTATGCTTCGCCTTCCCCAGTTTCTTCGACACCTCACCAACAACCGGGCCCTGGCCGCGCAGGTAGCGGTTTCCGCCCCCACTTCGGTGGTTGGGGGACGGCCTCCAGCGGGGGGGACAGCCCGGCGGCTGCTGGGACAGGGCTTGTTCATTACCGCCGGGGTGTTCTCAGCCGCTCTGGGCCTTAAGGGCTTCCTGCTGCCCAACGGCTTTATCGACGGCGGGGTAACCGGCATGTCCATCCTCACCAGTCAAGTGTCGGGCCTGTCGGTGTCGCTGCTGATTGTACTGCTCAACCTGCCCTTTATCGTCATGGGCTACTTTCAAATGGGGCGGGGCTTTGCCATCAAAACGCTGCTGGCCATTCTGGGGCTGGCGGGCGTGCTGCTGGTTATCTCCTTTCCCTCGCTCACCGACGACAAGCTGCTGATTGCCGTCTTCGGCGGATTTTTCCTGGGCGCCGGCATTGGCCTGGCCATGCGCGGTGGGGCTGTGCTCGACGGCACGGAAGTCCTGGCCCTGTACGTGAGCAAGAAAACGGCCCTTTCCGTAGGCGACGTCATCCTGCTCATCAACCTGGTTATCTTCGGCGCCGCGGCCCTGCTGCTGTCCGTGGAAACGGCCCTCTACTCCATCCTGGCCTACCTGTCGGCTGCCAAGACGATTGACTTCATCATCGAGGGCATTGAGGAATACACCGGGGTCACCATCATCTCCACCCAGAGCGAGCAGATTCGGCTCATGCTCACCGAGACGCTCGGGCGCGGCGCCACCGTGTACGCCGGCCGCCAGGGCTATGGCTCGCACGGGCACTCGCGGGCCGCCATCGACATCATTTTTACCGTCACCACCCGCCTGGAGGTGGCCCGGCTCAAGGACGAAATCGACCGCATAGACCCCCAGGCGTTCGTGGTCATGCACAGCGTGCGCGAAACGAAAGGCGGGTTGATTAAAAAGCGGCCCCTGCACTAACTTTCGGCCCCATTCCCTGTCCTCCTTCGTCCCTGCATTGCCCTCCAATTCCATGCCTTTGCCCGGACACCCCACGCAGCACTCCAAGAACGCGTAATGGCTGGCCCGCTCCCTCCGCCTGTTCCTGCACTGCCGGTTCAACCGTTTTGTTAATGCGTTGGATGGGTACCGGGAAGAGCCACTGTCAGACATCGGAGCTGGCCACCAGGCAGCTTATCGCGTTCATTGCCAGCAGGCGCTCGCTAGCCTTTTCGCTGCCCTGGGGAACTTCCGGCCGATAGTGGCCTTGGTTAAAAGTTTGGTACAAAGGTTAAACAAGCGGGCCGGCTGCGGCTCCCATTGGAAGGAAAAAAGCGCCTCCATATCGAAGTGGAACGAGTCTTTCAGGGCTTCGTAGGAGAAATCAGATTTGCCGTGCAGGTTAAGGTGCCACCAACTCACGGGCGAACTGGCGGCAACCGCATCGGCCACCGACTGGCGCTCATAGCCGGCTCATAACCGTTTCCTTAACGTCTGGACAATTCGCATCGGCATGACCGAACCCGCCCATTCCCCCGAATTCGCCACTCCCCCCGGGGCCGTTACTTCCTTCGGCGAGCTGGCCGGCTTGTTTCTGCGCCTGGGCGCCACGGCCTTCGGCGGCCCGGCCGCGCACGTGGCCCTGCTGGAAGAAGAAGTGGTGCGCCGCCGCGGCTGGCTAACCCAAGAGCGGTTTCTGGATTTGCTCAGCGCCGCCAACCTCATTCCCGGCCCTAATTCCACGGAGCTGGCCATTCACATCGGCTACGAGCGGCGCGGCTGGGCCGGGCTGCTGGTGGCGGGCGTCTGCTTTATTCTGCCAGCCATGCTCCTCGTGATGGGCTTTGCCTGGGCCTACGTGCGCTACGGCACGCTGCCGGCCCTGGCCGGCGTGCTCTACGGCGTGAAACCCGTCATCGTGGCCGTGGTGGCGCAGGCACTGTGGAGCCTGGGAAAATCAGCGCTCCGAACGTGGCCGCTCCGCGCCGCCGCCGCGGTGGTGCTGCTCCTGAGCCTGCTGGGAGTCCACGAGCTGCTGCTGCTTTTCGCGGCGGGGGTAGCCACCGGCGCGTGGCGCTGGCCGGCGCTGGAGCGCAAAGCCGTGCCCCCGGCCCTGGGGCTACTGCTGGGGGCGGTGGCCGCGCTGGCGTTGTTGCCGGCGCTGCTGGGGCTGGGGCCGGGGGGGCCGCCCAACGGCGCGCCGCCCCCGTTGGGACTGCTGCCGCTGGGGCTCTCCTTTCTAAAAATCGGCTCGGTGCTGTACGGCAGCGGCTACGTGCTGCTGGCCTTTCTCGACGCCGAACTCGTGCAGCGCTTCCACTGGCTTAGTCAAGGCCAGCTGCTTGATGCCGTGGTGGTGGGGCAGGTGACGCCGGGGCCCGTGTTCACCACGGCCACCTTCGTGGGCTACGTGCTGCAGGGCTGGCGCGGGGCGCTGGTGGCCACGGTGGGCATCTTCCTGCCCGCGTTTCTATTCGTGGGAATCAGCATCAAGCTGGTGGCGCAGCTGCGGCAGTCGCCGCTGGCCGGGGCCTTTCTCGACGGGTTGAATGCCGCCTCCTGGGCCCTGATGGCGGCGGTTTCGCTGATGCTGGCCCGCACCGCCCTGCTGGATGGACCCACCGGGGCGCTGGCGGCAGTCAGCGCCTGGCTGCTGCTGCGCTACCGGGTCAATTCCGCCTGGCTGGTGCTGGGCGGGGCCGCGCTGGGCTACGGGCTGCAGCAAACCGGCCTGCTGTGAGCGGTGAGCCCCCCTGCTGCCGCTGTTCCTGCTGCATCGGGTTGGCTAAGTTACTGGACGACCCGCTGGGGCAGCACAGGGATTACGCTCCCACTGCCTCATCTTTTGGGGACGCGCTGCTCATCCTTACCCCAGGATTTCATGAACCAGGGCCAGACTCTCCGGGTCCTCCGCTAAAATCATGAGCGTGTCCCCCTCTTGCAGCGCCGTGGCCCCGGTGGGCGTAACGAAGTGGTTGCGGCGTTTGAGCATGGCGATGATGGCCGACTTGGGGAAGTTCAAATCCACAATTCGCCGCCCCCGCACCGGGGAGTGCTCCCCGACCACGACTTCGACAAACTCGGATTTCACTTCGTGCCGCAGCAGGTTGTCCAGCAGCGACTCCTCCTTCGGCGCGTCGGGCAGCGCCACCCGCAGCCAGCGGGCCGCCGCGGCCAGCGAGGTCCCTTGCACCAGCACCGAGGTCAGCGAAATGAAGAACACGATGTTGAAAATCATCTGCGCTTTTTCCAGCCCGGCCAGCAAAGGGTACGTCGCAAACACGATGGGCACCGCCCCGCGCAAGCCGACCCAGGACGCGAACAACCGGCTGCGGGCCGGCATCTTGAAGAAAGCCAGGCTGAGGAACACCCCCACCGGCCGGGCCACCAGAATCAGGAAAGCGGAAATCAGCAGGCCGATGCCCACCACGGGCAGCACCTGGCTGGGAAACACGAGCAGCCCCAGCGTGATGAAGAGCACAATCTGCATCAGCCACGCAAAGCCGTCAAAGGTCTGCAGGATGTTGCGCTTGTGAATCAGCGGCTGGTTCCCCAGGTATACCCCCGCGATGTAGACGGCCAGAAAGCCGTTCCCGCCCACCAGGTCGGTGGCCGAGAAGGCCGCGAAGGCGAGGGCCAGCGCCAGCACCGGGTACAGCCCGTCGAAGTCGGGTTGCAGCCGGTTGAGCATAAACTTGCCCAGCAGGCCAAACCCCAGCCCGGCCACGCCGCCGATGACGATTTGCTGGATAAACAGCGGCACGATGGGCAGCAAGCCGGCGACGGGCTGGGCCACCAGTCCCGTAAAGGCAATGGTCAGGAAGTAGGCCATCGGGTCGTTGCTGCCGCTTTCCAGCTCCAGCGTGGGGCGCAGGTTGTGCTTGAGTCCCAGGCTGCGCGCCCGCAGAATGGAAAACACGGCGGCGGCATCGGTGGAAGACACAATGGCGCCCAGCAGCAGGCCCTCGTAGAGGCTGAAATTCGTCACGGCCGCTACGAACAGGCCTACCGAGAGCGCCGTGGCCAGCACCCCAACCGTGGAAAGCGCGATGCCCTGCCAGAGCACCGGCTTGATGGCCCGCCACTCCGTGCTTAGGCCCCCGGAAAACAAAATGACGGTCAACGCGGCGATGCCTAAGAACTGGGCCGTTTTGGGCTCGTCAAAATAAATCCCACCCAATCCTTCGGAGCCGGCCACCATGCCGATGGCCAGAAAGAACAACAAGGTAGGTACCCCAAACCGGTGGGACGTATTGCCCGCCAGCACGGCGATAAATAGCAACACCGAACCGATTAGTAAAATATTGTCGGTTGTGACTTCCATGCAGGATAAAATAAGTGTCCAGGGGGGCGCTGGTTTGAGGAACAGCCCTCAACGGCGCGCCGGGGGTATTTTTCTAACGGGCAAGCGTTGGCACGAGTTGAGTTCCCACACCCTTTACCCGCTCCCCGGCCATCAGTTGCAGTGGTCACCCTAACCGAGTTAGAGGGGGAGCTGATTCGCGAGCCCACCCGGACGCGGTCTGGCCGTGGCCCGCGCCCGGGGCCGGGTGGGCGGCCACCACGTTCACCATCTGCTCCCGGGACTACGCCGTGTACCGGGACCATGCCGTACTGCAGTTGCACCGGGAAACAGCAACCTTTGCCCGACGTAAAGCCATAGCATGCCCTATTCTTTTCCTGCTTTCGAAGCATTTGCCGAGCAGCTGCGCGCCCACGCCGTGCCCCTGCCGGACGCCGCCACGTGGGCAGAGCTGTTAATTGGCCGCCTGCAGGACGCCTACCAGGCCCTGGCGCCCTATGCCCCGGCCAGCGTGCACCCGCTAATTCCACCCGGCCCGGGGCCGGCCCTCGCCTTTGAAGCCCGCTGGGTTGACGGGCGCACCCTGCTTGCCACCACGCAAGGAGGAGTTTCCAACAGCTTCGATTCCCAACTGACCCTTACCCTGGACGGCGCCCTCAAGGCGTCGGTACTCACTGCTCACCAACGCCTCAGCGACGCCGTGGCCACCTGTCTGGGTCCGGTGCCTGGTATACGAGCATAAGCGACGATTACGTGCCGGCGGTGCGGGGCCCGACCCGCAGCCGGTCCAAGTCCAGCCCCTGGTCGTCTTCATCGTGATAGGATTCGTCGTAGTGGTGCACCAGGGCCTTGGGGTTAATGGTGTTGCCTTTGCCGTGCCCAAAGGTGATGAGCAGTGCGGGGAGCAGAATCAGGTTGGAAAAATTGGTAATCAGCAGCGAGGCCGACATGAGCAACCCCAGGGCCTTGGTGCCGCCAAATTCGCTGAAGGCGAAGATGCTGAAGCCCACCAGCAGCACGATGCTGGTGTATATCATGCTGGTGCCGGCCTCGCGCAGCGTGACCGATACGGCTGCGCGTACCTGGTAGCCGTTGGTCGCCATTTCCTGGCGAAACTTGGCCAGCAGGTGAATGGCGTTGTCGCCGTCGATGCCCAGGGCAATGACGAAAATCAGGGCCGTGCCCGGCTTAAGCGGCAGGCCGAAGTAGCCCATGATGCCGGCCGTAATCACCAACGTCACGGCGTTGGGAACAAAGGCAAACAACACCGTGCGCGCCGAGCGAAACAGCAGCAGCACCACCAAACTCACGAGACCGAAGGCAATGAGCAGGCTTTCGCCCAGGGTGTTGATGATGTACTCGTTGCCCTTGGTAAAGAGCATCGTGGTGCCGGTGGGCCGCACGTCCATGCCCGTGCCGTTGAAGATGCGCCGCATCTCGGGCAGGATTTTGGCGGTCATCAGCGTATCCAGCTCCCGGGAGCCGATGTCGGCAATCTTGAGGCTGATGCGGGCCTGCTGCCCGGTGCTGTCGACAAAGGAGCGCAGCAGCTTGCTGTCCATGCCCGCGCCGCTGCCCTTGGAGCTGGCCAGGCTGCTGAGAATGAAATTTTTCTCGGAGTTGTCGGGCAAGCGGAAGAACTGCGGGTCGCCGTTGTAAAAGGCCTGGGTGGTGGCTTTCAGAAACGTGACGATGCTGACCGGCGACGAGAGTTCGGGCTGGGTGCGCAGGTAGTTCTCGAACTGGTTGATTTTCTCCAGGTTCTTGAGCTTGAGCAGGCCGCGCTTCTTGTGGGTATCTACCACAAATTCCAGCGGCATCACGCCGCTGAAGTGGCGCTCGAAAAATTTCAGGTCCGAGTTGACCGAGCTTTTCTTGGGCAAATCGTCCACCATGAACGACACGGCTTCGATGCGCCGCACCCCGATAAGAGCCAGCAGCACCAGCCCCACCGTGGCCACATACACGGTAGGCCGGCGATGCAGCACCACGTGTTCGAAGAATTCCAGCAGCTTGGTGAGCGGGGCGGCGTCGAGGTGTTCGAGTTGCTTGGGCGTGGGCGGCGGCAGGTAAGTAAACACCGCCGGAATCAGAATCAGGCTGATGACGAAGGCGGCGAAGATGTTGACGGTGGCCACCAGCCCGAACTGGTAAAGGATGGCGATGTCGGTGAGGCAGAACACGAAGAAGCCGACGGCCGTGGTCGTGTTGTTCATCAGCGTCACCAGCCCGATTTTGCGGATTACCCGCGTCATGGCCAGCACTTGGTTGCCCGATTTGCGGTAATCGTAGTGGTAGCGCGAGAGTAGGTAAGTGCAGTTCGGGATGCCAATCACCACAATAATGCTCGGAATCAGGCCCGTGAGCAGGTTGATTTTATAGCCCAGCAGCACAATGGAGCCGATGCACCACACCACCACCACGCTCACCACCAGCAGCGGAAACACCACCGCCGACCAGTTGCGGAAAAACGCCAGCAGCGTGAGGCCCGTCACCGCCAAGGCCAGGAAGGTGAACAGCTTCATTTCCGAAGCCACCTTGCTCGTCATCGTAGACCGCACGTAGGGCAGGCCGGCGTAGCGCAGCCGGATGCCCGTTTTCTGCTCAAAGGCCTTGGAATGCACCAGAATGTTCTGCATCACGGCCTGGCGGCGCGACGAGTTCAGGTACTTTGGGTCCATGGTGAGGGCCAGCAGCGTGGCCCCGGTGCGGGGCGAAATCAACTGGCCTTTGTAGACCTCCTGCCGGTTTACTACCCGCATCAGGCTGTCCAGTTCCTTTTGCGAGCCCGGAGAGGTTTTGAAGATGGGAACTGCCTTGAATTGGCTCGTGGCCGTATCGCGTCGCAGCTGCAGCAGCTTGGTCACGCTCAGCACGCCGCTCACGCCTGGCACTTTGGCCAGGGTGTCGGTTAGCTGGCGCAGCTCGTTGAAGTTGCCCAGCCGGTAAATGGCCGAGTCCTGCAGGCCCAGCACCAGCACGTTGCCGTCTTCGCCAAACGTTTTCTTAAACTGCTGGAAATACACCATCTCCGGGTCCTGCGGGCTCACCACCTGGGCAAAGTCGTAGGTCATCTCCACGTCCTTGGCCTTGTAAGCCATGAACACGGTGATGAGCGCCAGCACGCCAATCAGCGAAAGGCGGAACCGGATGATGAACAAGGCGAGGTGTGCCCACATAACTCTTTTAAAAAGGCGAAGCTACAAAAAGGCAGGGCAGGCATCCTTTGCGCCTCCCGGCTCCAGTGGGGAGCCCACCGGGCACGAGGGCCCCCAACCCTTTTCCATCTTTTATCTTTGTGGGCTCCCGCTGTGCTCATGTCCCCTGTTGCTCGTATTGCCTGCTCGCTGCGTTTTGCACTGCTCACCGTTTCGGTGTTGCTGTCGCTGGGCCTGAACCACCGGGAGGTAGCCGTCTTTCGCCAGCCGACGGCAACGGAGGCGTACGGAGGCGGAGCACAATCGGTCGAGATGGTCAAGAAGCGGGTGGCCCTGGAAGCCACCTTGGTGCTCAGCCATTACGTGGCGCCCCCGGTCCTGGCCTGGCTACCGGTACCGGCCATCACCACCTGCTGGCTGCCCCGGTTGCGGCGGGCCCTGGCCGTGCCGCGGCTGCTGGCCGGCGTGCATTCGGCCGAGGTGTTCAGGGTCCGGCTGCTGGCCGTGGCGCTCTCGCCCCAAGCCCCCTAACGAAGGAGATACACGGGAATGGAGCTGTTCCGGAGCGGATGCGTTAGCAGCCTCCCCGGCTGCACGCCTGTAGGCGTGCAGTTGCTACTTCCCATCCGGCTGCAGTGGCTCCGCGCTTGCGTGTGCGCCCGCTGCCTCACCCCGTATTTCTCCATCGTTTCCCCTAACCAATAATGCGTAACAAAGGATTGATTGTTGCCCTCACGCTCATCGTGACGGCACTCTGTGCCTATTTTCTTTTTTTTACCTATGTCTCGCGCCGGGTCCAGGACCAGGCCGTGACGTACGCCACCCAGAACGGAAAGCTCAACGAAACGGCCCGCCAGCACTACCTCGACTCCGTATGGCGGGCACCGGTATTCGGCCCCTTCACGTACCGCGACGTGCGCCAGAGCGAGTTGGGCCTCGGCCTGGACCTGAAAGGCGGCATGCACGTGACGCTGGAAGTATCGCCGGTGGAAATTGTGCGCGCCATGAGCGGCAACTCCAAAGACCCGGCCCTGAACCAAGGCATCACCCGGGCCCAGCAACTGCAGAAAACCAATTCGGGCACCGCCTTCACGGCGCTGTTTGCCCGCGCCTACCGCGAGGCGGCGCCCAACCGGCCCCTGGCCCGCCTGTTTGCCAACTCTGCTAATAAAAGCCGCGGCCTCGACATCAACTCGACCGATGAGAAGGTCATCGCCGCCATCGACAAGGAAGTGGAAGAGGCCATTGACCGTTCGTTCGACATCCTGCGCACCCGCGTCGACAAGTTCGGCGTGAACCAGCCCAGCATCCAGCGCGTGAAGGGCACCGGCCGTCTGCAGATTGAGCTGCCCGGCGTCGACAACCCCGACCGCATCCGCAAGCTGCTGCAGGGCCAGGCCAAGCTCGAGTTCTGGGAAGTGTGGGACCAGCAGGCAATCGGGCCGTACCTGATGCAGCTCGACCAGGCCTTGGCGGCCAAGGAAGCCCTGGCTAAGGTCAACATCCTCGCAGCCCCGGCCAGCACTGCTGCTACTACCAGCACCGACACCACTGCCGCAGCCGCTGGCGACTCCACCTCCCTGGCAGCCCAGCTGGCGAAGCAAAACCCGGCCACGGCGGCCAAAACCGACTCGGCCACGGCCGCCAAGGGCGGGCTTCTTTCCCGCTTGTTCACCATGCCCGGCGGCTTGGGCGTGAACCTGCGCGACACCGCCCGCATGAACCAGGTGCTGCGCTCGCCCGAAGCCCGGGCGACGCTGCCTCCTGGCCTCACCCTGCTCTGGGCCGCCAAGCCCGTGACCCTCGACAAGCAGGAATACCTGCGCCTGACGCCGGTGAAGAAGGACCGCAACGGCGGCGCGGCGCCCCTGTCGGGCGAAGTAGTGTCGGATGCGCGCCAGGACTTTGACCAGAGCGGCCAGCCCGAGGTCAGCGTGAGCATGAACCCCGCCGGTGCCCGCAAGTGGCAAGCCATGACGGCCGCCAACATCGGCAAGCAGGTGGCCATCGTCCTGGACGACTACGTGTATACCGACCCGGTGGTGCAAACCGAGATTGCCGGCGGCAACACCAGCATCTCGGGCAGCTTTTCGGTGGAGGAAGCGCAGGACCTGGCCCAGGTCCTCAAAGCGGGCAAGCTGCCGGCCCCCACGCGCATCGTGGAAGAAGCCATCGTGGGCCCCTCGCTGGGCCAGGAAGCCATCAACCAGGGCCTGTACTCCTCGCTGGCCGGCCTGGTGCTCATCATGGTGTTTATGGGCGCCTACTACGGCAAGGGCGGCCTGGTCGCCAACCTGGCGCTGGGCTTCAACATCTTCCTGGTGCTGGGCATCCTGGCCCAGTTCGGCACGGCGCTCACCTTGCCCGGCATCGCCGGTCTGGTGCTCACCTTTGGCATGGCCGTCGACGCGAACGTGCTGATTTTTGAGCGGATACGGGAAGAGCTGGCGCGGGGGGTAGGTACGAAAGAGGCCATTCACATTGGCTACAGCCGCGCCTTCTCGGCCATCTTCGACTCCAACGTGACCACCCTGCTGGTGGCCATCATCCTGGGCTTCTTCGGCACCGGCCCGGTGCAGGGCTTTGCCATCACGCTCGGCATCGGGGTGCTCACGTCGTTCCTCACGTCGGTGTACCTCTCGCACGTCATCGTGGACTGGCTGACTTCGGGGAAAAATGCCGGCAGCTGGACCTTTGCCACGTCGCTGTCGCTGAATATGTTCAAGAACTTTAGCTTTGATATTGTTGGCAAACGCAAAATCGCCTACGTGTTCTCCGGGGCCATCATCGCCCTGGGCTTTGGGCTGATGGCCGTGCAGGGTGGCCCGAACCTGGGCGTGGATTTTAAGGGCGGCCGTAGCTACACTGTGGATTTCAACAAAGCCGTGGTGGCGTCGGACGTGCGCACGGCCCTGGGCGATGAGCTGCAGGGCGCCGGCATCGAAGTCAAAACCTTCGGGGCGCCGCAGCGCCTGCGCATCACCACGAGCTACCTCGCCGGGGATGAAAGCACAGTGGCCGACCAGAAAGTGGAGCAGGCCGTGCGCCAGGGCCTGACCCAGTACGCGGCCAGCAACCCCACCATTGTGAGTTCCTCCAAGGTGGGCGCAACCGTGGCCGACGACATCAAGCAGACCTCGGTGCTGAGCCTGCTGCTCGCCGTGGTGGGCATCTTCGTGTACGTGCTGCTGCGCTTCGAGAAATGGCAGTACTCGCTGGCCTCGATTGTGGCGCTGGTGCACGACGTGCTGATTGTTATCGCGGCCTTTCCCATTGCCCGCCTCTTCGGCATCACCTACGAAATGGACCAGGTGTTTGTGGCGGCCGTGCTCACCATCCTGGGCTTTTCCATCAACGACACGGTGGTGGTGTACGACCGGATTCGGGAATACCTCCACGAAAACCCGAAGCTGACGTTTGCCCAGGTGGTAAACCCGGCTCTGAACAGCACGTTCTCGCGCACCATCATCACGTCGCTGACGGTACTGGTGGTCGTGGTGGTCCTGTTCATCTTTGGCGGCGAAACGTTGCGCTCCTTTTCGTTTGCCATGATTGTCGGGGTAATCTTCGGCACGTACTCCACCCTGTTCATTGCCACGCCCATTGTGCTGGATACGTCCGGGCAGAAGGACGACGGGGCCGGGCAGGAGCTGAATGCGCCCCTTGGCGAGGCGCCTAAGCTTAGCTCCACCCCGGTGTAGGGACCGGTTGCCGCTGAACAAAGAAAGCCTGGTCCATTGGCCGGGCTTTCTTTTTGGGGGCCCTATCACAGGCCACCAGTCGGCGAGCCCGGCGTCCGGGGGGACGCTAGTGCAGCGGACGCCGCTTGAGCATGCCGCCCACGGCGTCGTCGACGCTGTGCTGCACAATGAAGGCGTTCGGGTCGAGGCGCTTTACTTCCTCGCGCAGACCGGGCAGCTCCAGCCGGGTTACCACGGTGAAAATAATTTTGCGCTCCTCGCGGTGCGCGCCCCGCTTGCCAAATCCGCTCTCACCCCGGTAGATGGTCACGCCCCGCCCCAGCTTGTTGGTGATGGCTTCCCGGATGTCTTCGCTGTGGTTGGAAATGATGGTGACGCCCGTGTACTGCTCGATGCCGGTGAGGATAAAGTCCAGCGTCTTGGAGGCTGCCACGTAAGTGAGAATGGAATACAGCGCTTCGGTAACGCCCAGGACGAAGGCCGCAACCCCGAAAATGAAGACGTTGACAATGAGAATAATGTCGCTGACTTTTAACAGGGACGTGTTGCGGTTAATCAGCAAGGCCAGGATTTCGGTGCCGTCGAGCACGGCCCCGCCGCGCATGGCCAGGCCAATGCCGGCCCCGATGAAGACCCCGCCGAAGATGGCCGTAATCAACAGGTCGGGGGTCACGTCGGGGTAAGGCACCAGGACCAGGCAGGCGGCCAGGCCCGCAATGGCGGCCGCGCTTTTCAGGGCAAACCGCACCCCCATCTGCCGGTAGCCCAGGGCCAGAAAGGGCAGGTTAATCAGCAGCAGCCCCCAGGACAGCGGCAGGCCAAGGGCCGCGGCCAGCAGCATGGAGATGCCGGTTGCGCCCCCGTCGATGAAGTGGCTGGATAAGAGGAAGCCTTTCAGGCCCATGCCCGCGGATAAGATGCCGGCGATGATGAAGGACAGGTTTTTTGCTCCCGTACGAAAAGCCTGAATGGACAAGGGCTTGGCGGGCGCTGGGGTATTTGCCTGGGGAAGAATCATAGAACAAAGAGCAAGCAACAGCTGCTCGACGGCCAATTCCGGAGAATTTTTGCAGGAGCAGTAAAAGGCCCAAAAGTACTGCCATTCTGCGCCTGTTTCGTAATTTGCAGGATATGCGAATGGCAACGTCGTGATTACCCTTAAGAAGCAACGTGATGGAGAAGCTTTTTGGTCTTATGCTGCTGCTGAGTGTGTTCCTGTTGGTAGTCGGGGTTTTTAGTCCCCAAAAGAGCTTGTTCTGGCTGCCGACAACCCCTACCCGATTCAAATCCAGCGTACTCTACCTGGGGCTGAGCATGGTGTTTTTTCTCCTGTTTGGCCTGGCATTGGAAGTAAGCACCGAACTCGAGGAGGTCACCCCGACGGTGCAGGTCCAGTAGCCCGGCGACTAAGCTGGAGTCTACCCCTGCCCGGGTGCGACAGGGAGTCGAACACACGCAAGTGACCTACCGCATGGCCAGGCGACGCGCAGCGGACCTGTTCGCTTGTACCAGTACTGAATGGTATTGCCGATTTGCTTGCCGAGGTACAAACTGGTACTTGCTCAGCGGCAGGAGCTCCACCCGCGAGAGTAGTGTCAAGTTTTTGCTTGTAAAAACTTGACACTGTAACGTACATTGCGTAATCAACCTCAACGCGTGTTCATGCCGGAGTCTATTATGCAGCGTGTCCGCCAGCAGGTGTTGGCGGTTGAGCCGGGTAAACTGATAAACTATGCGGACCTAGTGACCGAGCCCTCGCAGTTCGGGGCAGTGGCAGCAGCATTGAGCCGCCTTATTCGGGAAGGGCTGGTGGTTCGCTATGCCAAGGGGCAGTATTACCGGCCCCAGACCAGTCGGTTTGGCACGCTGCCGCTGTCCGAGGGGGCCATATTATGCACCCTGACTACCGAAAAAGGGGTAGTGTCAGCCTATCTCACTGGTGCTGCACTTTATAACCAGCTGGGTCTGACTACTCAGGTGCCAGCTACTATTAAGGTGACTTCCCCCAAGCCGCGGCGCACCCGGCCAAAGCGGGTGGCGTTTGTGGTGCGCCCGGCGCCGGAGCGGGCCAGCGACGTGCCGCTGCTGCAGTGGTTGGAGGTACTGCGCGACCTGCGCCGCATTCCCGATGCCCGGCCCAATGACGTCCTAGCCCGGGTTCAGCGCTTCGTCAAAGCCCTTGCCCCGGCCGAGCGTCGCCGCCTCGTGGAACTGGCCAGCCACCAGGCCCCGCCACGCGCCCGCGCAGTACTCGGGGCGTTGTTGGAGTTGCAAGGCGATAAACACGGCGCCGCTAGCCTACGGGCCACCATCAATCCGCTCACTACTTACCGACTCGGCCTCAGTACCGCTGCCCTGCCCAACGCCCCCCAGTGGCACATCCGGTGATGCTTCCGCCTAACCCTATAAAGAGTCAGCGTACTGCCTTTGCTCTTGCTCAAGCCCGCTTTTTCCAGCTTGGGAATTGGGTAACTTGCCGGCTATTGGTCGTTTTGTTACCCTGACCCGTTGCTTTGTTAACGTCATCCATGAGCACTGCCCGCGAACAGCAAAACATTGAGTGGAAGGAATCGTGGCGGGAGGAGTACTTCAAGTGGATTTGCGGCTTTGCCAACGCGCAGGGCGGGCGCATCTTCATCGGCACAAACGACGACGGGCAGGTAGTCGGGCTCCCGAACATCCGCAAGCTGCTGGAAGACTTGCCCAACCAGGTGCGGGATTTGATGGGTATTCTGGTAGAAGTCAACCGCCACGAGGAAGGCGGGCTGGAGTACCTGGAAATCGTCGTCGAACCTTATCCCTACCCCATCAGCTACCGCGGGCAGTACCACTACCGCAGCGGCAGCACCAAGCAGGAGCTTAGAGGGCCCGCGCTGAGTACCTTTTTATTGCAGAAGCAGGGCAAGCGCTGGGACGGCGTGCCGGTGCCGGGTGTCACGGCGGCTGATTTGTCGGCCGAAGCATTTGGCCTGTTCCGCCAGCGCGCCGCCAAAAGCGGGCGCGTGGATGAGCAGGTGCTGCACGACAGCGACGAGGCACTACTCGATAACCTGAACCTGCTGGACGGGGACTACCTGAAGCGGGCCGCCGTGCTCCTGTTTCACCCGAACCCCGAGAAGTTCGTGACGGGCGCTTACGTGAAAATCGGCTTCTTTGCCACGGACGACGATTTGCGCTATCAGGACGAGGTACACGGGCCCCTGCTCCTGCAAGTGGAGCGGACGCTGGACTTGCTGCAAACCAAGTACACCAAGGCCCAGGTACGCTACGAGGGCGCCAGCCGCATTGAGGCGGCGCCTTTTCCAACGGCTGCCCTGCGCGAGGCCTTGCTGAATGCGCTGGCTCACAAAGATTACAGCGGCGGCACGCCCGTGCAGATTAGCGTGTACGAGGACCGGCTGCAGTTCTGGAACGATGGCCACCTGCCCGACAGCTGGACGGTGGAAAACCTGCTGCGCAAGCACCCGTCCAAGCCCTTTAACCCGGACGTGGCCAACACGCTGTTCCGGGCCGGCTACATCGAGTCCTGGGGCCGGGGTACCCTTAAGATGTTGAATGAGTGCCGCGCGGCGCACCTACCGGCCCCGCGTTTCTACTTCGAAGCCTCGGGTTTCGTGGTCGCGTTTACTGAGTACTCGGCTTCCTACTGGCAGGATAAAGGAGTGCGCGCCGACCTGGTGCCGGTGCTGCTCTACGCCGGGCAGCACGGCAGCATTACCAATACCCTGGTGCAGCAGCAGCTGAGCGTGAGCAAGCCGACCGCTACCCGCTACCTGAGTGAGCTGGAAAAGGGCGGCTGGTTGCAGAAATCCGGCAAAACCGGTGTGGGCACCCAGTACATGCTCCTCGATTCTTAAAGGGCTCACAAAGGGCTCACCACTTCCGGGTAGGATTTGACAAAAGCGCCTTGCCAGCGCCAGGACCCTGTTTTTGGCGTACTTCTGTACCATGGCAATGGGCTCAGTAAGGGCTCACGGGGGCTGGTGTGCTTCGCAAAGAAGCGGTGGAAGCGGCTTGGGCTACCGGCATCGGTTCTATAAGCCAGCGGCCACGCGCTGTTGCTGCTCAAAGGCCCAGTCCTCTGGTGATAGTATGGCCTGCATAAAAGCAGAGTAGCCGACGTCGCGCCGCTCCAGCGCATGCCGGCGCAGGGCCAGGCTGGATTTAGCGCCCGCAAAGCCACCCTTCTCCATGGCCTGGCGAAAGCGCTCGGGCAATCCTTCCAGCCAGTGCCGATAATCCTCCTCTGTCACTTCCCCGTCCGCCAGCTGCTGGTACCGGTACGTGGCGTTGCCCAGGCGAAACAGCCGGGCCATCTCGGCCCGCTGACTTTCGGGCAACTGCAGCAAGGCCTGTAGCTGGGCCTGGTGGTGCTTGTCGAGCGGGTGACGCGGCTGGAGCAATTCTTCCATCTTATTCAGCCACTCCCTGCTTGGCAAAGGTGGATAAGGCGTGGTTGTTTACGTATAGTATCCCCGCCCTCTTACCCGCATTGAAGTTGGGTCCATCCCCACGCATCACCTGCCAGACGTTGGCGTAGGCCACGCGGACCGACGAACGGGGCTGCTGGCTGCCAGGCTGGAGCAGCACCTCACACGCAAAGCCGTCGGCACCGATTTGCAGATTCCACACCGTGCTGTGGTGCAGGTGCAGCGTGCCGAGCATGACCGGGCCGTTATCCGTTTCAAAGTAGGTCGTGCACACCATGAAATGATGCTGCGGGTTGGAAAGGCCGGCTTGCACCTCGTGCAGAACGGCGGCTAAATCATGCGGCTCACGGGGCATAAGGCGGTAGTTAGGGCTGGTTCATGGTCCACGGCGTGGGGTAATTCTCGCGGTAAATCTGCTCGTTGTAGTACACCGACTCGGTCGGCAGGAAGGTGAGTCGTTCGCCCACTTCCTCCCCAGACGGGATGACTTTGCGCAACAACTGGTAGAGCTGCTCGAACGGAATGGTGGCACGGAATCGGTCGACCCAGGGGCCCGGGACGTGTGGCTTACCGTCTTCCGGGTAGCGCACGAATTCCGCGTCGAAGGTCACGAAATCAGGGCCAATTTCAAGGTTGGTGACCTCGCCGTGGTGCAGGGAAAACACGGCCGGGTAGTGGCGGCGCCGCGGGTGATTGTCGCGGTCATAGTAGTGCCCGCCCAGTAGGTAGTAAACGGTCGGGTCATCCAGGTCCGTTTTGGCTTGGCGAAGCAACTCCGGCAGATTAGCCCAGGTGTTTTGCTTTTCCATCAACGGAGCGTTAGGGGTGGCTAATGAGGAAAAAATTCCAGTAAGAAGCGGAAATTGGCGAATATTTTCCAATAAGACGCTTCACGGCGCTGCTGGTTGTCGACTCAGTGCCCAGACATGGTATGAAGAAGACCGGGAAGTTTAAGGTGAAGCACTACTTGTGTAAGGTGCTGCTATTCCGAGGAAAGGCGTAGAAGAAAAACAGCGGCAGCGTTGCAAAATCTTTAGCGCAACATTGGAAAAATTGTGGCTTTAATGCGCAACAGGGGCATATTTTAAGCCTTTTCGCTAGCTTTGCCCCGTCAACCTGATTGCCGAGTATGCTGGCCCTGAAATTCTCCGCTTTGCATAAATGCCCCTCGTCAGCAGACCTCGCTGCGGACTGGCTGAGCTGGGCTCACCGGCAGCCGCTGCCCATCCAGCAGCGGCCCGCCCTCTTCGTGGGCTCCCTGGCATAACGCTCCCTTCTGGCTGTAATCCGCAGGTCGCGGCCCCACTCGCAATGGGTGATGGGCTGTGCCGCTGATTACCTGTTTCCTGCCCGGCCCCCTTCAGGTGGCCGCAGGCGGGGCGTTTTCAACCCTTTCCGTCGAAGTATTACCTTATGTCCGCGAGTCCTTATTGCCGGTTCTCCCGCATCTGCCCTACCGTGCAGGTGCAAATGGTTCGGCTCATTCAAGAACAGTTTACTCCCTCCCTATCCCTTTCCACCGAAGCCCCCGCGTCTGCCTGGGCCCGAGCCATTGCCCTGGCTGACCCTACGTTTGTGTACTGCACCGCCGGGGAGCCCACCATCCGGATTTGCCCGGAATCCTCCCAGCAGCTGCGCGAGTGCCTGCAGCGGGAGCTGACCAAACCGGCATAGCGTACCAAGTCCTAACCCCTAATAAGAAAGGCCGCCCAGACATCTGGGCGGCCTTTTTGCTGTACTTGTGCGGGAGAGAACCTCTATTGGCTGGCCAGCCTGACCAGCTCATCGTAGGCGCGCAGCTCGTGGCGAAACAGCGCGTAAGCCTCCGGCGTTGCAAACCAATAGAAATGCCTTTTTTCGTTGGTCATTGAAATCAAACGAAGCACGTCAACCGAGTAGCCAAAAGCCGCAAAGAGGCGCTTGATTAGCGGGGCGTACAGCTGCCGGTCATCCTTTTTGATTTCGACCAGCCGGGCGTAGTTGAAGCGGTGCGTAGTTGCCCAGGACTTCATCTGCCCGTGCGCCATGCGGTTAAGCCGGACGCGGACGAAACGCAGGGCGGTAGGATAGTTGATGACGAGCGCCGGGTCAGGAAAGCCAGCGGGAGCAAAGGGGGAGTTCATATAACAAAAGTAAAACGCAGCTGATTGCTTCCTTACTGCCCAATCACGTACACCGGGACTGCCTGCGCATCGGTGCCGCGCCCGGTTTCCTTCTTCACTTCCCGCCCGTCGAGCAGAATGGCCGCGGTGATTTCAGACGCAGCCGTGCCCCCGTCCAGGCTGGCCAGCAGGCTGAGGTGGTCACCCCGCTTCATGGTGCGCTTAAACCGGTAGGTGGCCGGCAGGGGCACGTTGTTGAGCGTGGTGGTGCCGCCGCTCTCGTTGTCGTAGCTGATGTAGTCCGACACAGGGGCGGAGGGGGAAGAAATGCGGTACTCGACCTGGTATTCTGTAGGGCCGGTGGGGGTAGCCTCGTCTTTGGAGCAGCTGGTGGCAGTGGCCAGCGTGGCGCAGCTTAGTAGTAAATAAGTTAGTCGTTTCATCGGTCAGAAAAGGGGTTAGCGGAAGTGGTACCGCAGGCCGGCGCTGGCGTAGCCTGGCCATTGGTCGATGAGGGGATTGTTTAGTAGGTAGCCTTTAGTGGCGGTGGCCACGAGCGAGAACCGGTTGCCCAGGAAGCAGTCGACTTCGGCCCCGGCCTGCGGGCCGTAGGTGAAGCGCTGCGGCTCCTTCGCGTCTGCCGTAAGCTCCCCGGTGCCGTTCTCATGGGTGCGCTCGTAGCCGGCCGCGGCGCCCAGCAACAGGTGCACGTAGACCACTTCCCCGAGGCGGAAAAGCTGCGGAGCGAGCAGTACCCGGCCCACGTAGCTGGAGTATTCGCCCCGGCCGCTCAGGTTGCCGGCGTCGCGCAGGGCGCTGGCCCGCAAGGCCAGGCGGTTGGTGAGCATCGCGGAGTAGCTCAGCTCGTAGTAGTCGCCTTTTTCAGAGCGGCCCAGGTGGGCGCCCCAGCTAGATATGTGTTTGACGTGGCGCTGGGCGGAGGCCGGCACGGCGCCGGCCCCCGCCAGCAGCAGGGCCACTAGCAGGAGGTGTTTCATAAGGAATTAATTGCGGGGGCGGGCCCGGTCGGCTTTGATAAGGGCGTTTTGTACCAGGATGTCGGCATAGACCATTTCCGCCGCCTGCCGGGAGGGGCCGGGCTGGGCGGCTTCGGCCAGCAGCCGGTCGGCTTCCTGGCGCAGCTGCATGGCCTTAATCATGTTGTCATTAGAGGTATTCAGCGCTACCATCCGCTCGCCTTCCGTCATGGCGTAGCGGCCAGGGTTCTTGAGCGTGGCATTAAGCTCGATGCTTTGCTGGGTTATCTCGTCGGCAATCTTGTAGTAGCCGAAGGCGGTGGCAATCTTCTTTTTCTGCATCATCTCCTCGTAGGCGAACGTGGAAACAGCCGCTTCTTCGCGCTTGGCCTGGTACTGCTGGGAGCTCATGCGGTTATTGCCGGCCGTGGAGCCCGCGCCGAAGCGCGAAAACACGTCGTAGACCGTGTTCAGGTCCTGCTGGGGGTTATTCAGCTGCAGGGCCTGGCGCAAGCGCTCGGCCTTCTGAAACACGGGCATGTACTGATTGCTCTGCCCCCGGCCGGACATGGCCAGGGCGCGGGCAAACAGCTCCTGGGGGTTGGAGAGGCGCAAATCCTGAATGCTCTGCACCTTGCGCAAGTCGGCCTGCACCTGGCGCTGCAGCTGCAGGGTCTGGTCGGTGATGTCCTTGACCTGCCCGGTAATGTCCTTGGTGACACCGGCAATCTGCTTGGCGTCGCGCACTACCTGGTAGTTTTTGACCGTTTCGGTCCACTGCGCGAGGCGCTTGGCGAAGTCGCCGATGTGCACCCCCATGTGCACGGGGTCGTTGACCACCATCTGGGCAGTGGCCTCCCTGCCGGAAACCAGAATCAGCGCGAGGGCCGCGAAGGCCGGCAAAAGCGTCTTTTTCATCGTCGTAAGCGGTTTAGTGAATGGAAATGAATCAGCGGGTGGCCGCTTCCGGGCCCAGTTGGCCAGCGGCCGCGGTGGTAATCAGGATGGGGTAGCCATCGGGCAGCAGCACGTCGCGCAGCTTGGTGCGGGTTTTGGGTCGGGAAAGCACCTGAGCGGCGACCCGGCCGCCCACGCCCACCACGGAGTTCGCGGCCGAGGCCGAGCGGTCAATGGCCGTGCTGATTTCCTGGGTGGTCTGCTGCTGCAAGTCCTGTCCGGCCATGCCCGCTTCGCGGGCCACGCGCTTCACCGGGTCTATCATGATGCCCGGCATGTAGTTGAAGTCGTAGATGTCGGCCTGCACCCGCGTCGGGCCGAGGCGGTTGACTTCCAGCGTCACGTTGTTGGTGCCCACCGTGGCCACGCCGGCAAAGACCATGTTCTTGGGGAAGGTCACCCCGGAGACCACGGCATCTTCGAGCAGCCGCAGGATGACCACCGAGCCGGTGCGCACCTTTTGCTCCCCGTTGATGACGCACTTGAAAAACACGTCCGGGGCCAACTGCTGCTCCCGCTGGTTGCCCTGGGCCATCATCCGGGTAGCATTGCCCACCTTCACCGTGTTGAAACCGTCTATTCCCGGCGCGCTCATCCGATTGGCCAGCAGCTGCGCCGTCTGGTTGGGGTCGCGGTAGCGCTTGCCGGTCATGCGCTCGTAGGCGGCGCGGGTTTCCGGCGGCGAGGAGCCCAGCATGGCCAGCACGTCCGGGTCGGTTTCAAACGGAGTGCCGTCCACGTCGCGGGCCGGCATCGGGCTGCGCCCACTTCGGCCAGCAGCCCGGCGGCCACCTCCCCCGCCAGCCGTGAGGTGCCGGCGCGGTACCACCAGGGTCTGCGCCCGGTAAGAGCCCGTGGAAGGGTCCTGAATCGTGGTCTCAATCGTGTCCACTTCGGCCGCGGCCAGGCGGGCGGCTTCGGCGCGGCGGGCTGCAGCCTGAGCCCGGCGGCGCTTGCGCAGGGCCAGACCGGTGGTGTCGACGGCAAACACGTCGACTACATCCTGGTCCATGGCCCGGGCCGGGGCGCTTTGGGCGTCCTGTTCGGCGCGGCGCTGGGCTTCCATTTGAGCCGAAGGCGAGGGCAGGGGCGCCGGGGGCGCGGTTTCCACCGAGGGAATTTCAGGCTCGATGTTGGCCGAAGCAGCCGCGACCGGCTCCCGTTCCTGCTGGGCCGCTTCATTGGCCGCTTTCAGCCACAGAAACAGGCCGCCGATGATGAGCACCAGCAGCAGGCCGGCAAACGCCATCCAGTTCGAGCGCAGGATTTCGGCCGGGGTGCGCTTTACGGGCACGGCAGTAGATGATGAAAGCTCACTATCCGGGCGAATAGTCGTGCCGTTGGGTTGGGTAGGAGAAGTGATGGGTTCCATAGAAGTAGCCAGGCAGCGTTAGATGGTGGCGGCGCGGTTTATCACGCGGGAAGGCACGGGCAGCACCAGCACCCGGGCGCCGTTGAGCTCGCGCAGGGTCACTTCCAGGTAGCCGCGCTCCGTGGCCGCGTACAGGGGAATGGCATAGGTGAGGTAGCCCGTGGTGCGCCCGGTAATGGTCTGGTTGGGCTGGCCGCCGGAGGGAGCCAGCGGGCGCCGGGCCTCGTTCTTCTTGCGGGCCAGAAACTTCTTCTGGGCGTTTTCCACCAGCTGGAAGTCGGTGAAGTCGACGTTGTAGTCGATGTTGGTCTTGTTGATGACCTTAAAGCGCAGGTAGGTGAAATCCTTGTCGTTGCGCACATTGGCCAGCGACAAAACCAGGTCGTTGTCGACCACGGCCACCGCCTGGTGCTCTTCGCGGGCTTTGCGCAGCTTGGTGAGCTTGCCTTCGACGACGGCTTTCTTTTCGCGCTCCTTGTCCAGGGCCAGCTCGTTTTCGGGCGCCGCTCCAGTGGATGAAGCGTTTTTGCCGTTGACACTCAGCGTGCCGTCTTTCTGGAAATCGTAAAGCTGCAGCACCGGGCGGTTCACGAACACAAGCCGGCCCATCCAGTACTTCGAGCCGTAGCGAATGAGCATGGGCGTGGGCGGCGCGTGCTTGCGCCGGGCCCGCACAAACACAGCGTTGGCTTCAATCTTGACCAGGTAGTTGCCTGCCATTCCCACGTCGACCAGTGACACCGGCCCGCCAAAAACCAGGTAGGTGGTGGAGGAGTCGGACACGGCCACGTCCAGCAGGTTGTCGGCGGCCACGACGGCGCGGGTAGGGGAAGAAGCGGCGCTTTGCGCGCGAGCGGGCGAAGGGTGAGTAAGTGATAAAAGCAGCCCTAACAGGGGCGGAAGCGTGTAAAAGCGCATTGGAAAAGGGGATTAGCGTTTAGTTGGCGGGTGCAGCTGGGGCGGGCATAGTTGGGGCGGGCGCAGCTGGCGGTGCCGGCGTGCTGGCCGGGGCCAGACCCCGCTCGGCTTCCTGCAGGCGGCGCTGGCGGTCAGCTTCCTGGGCCTGCAGCAGCTCCTGCTCTTCCCGCGTCAGCTGCGGCGAGTAAGGGATGTAGTCGAAGTTGGTGATGAGCAGCCCGTAGGGATTGGCATCGGAGCGGTTGGTTTCCACCAGGTTGAACTTTGCCGCCAGCGGCAGGGGCTCTTTCTGCTGGCCCCCGATGAAAATGCGCTGCTTGATGTACACGGAGCCCGACCAGGGACGCTTGCTCATGTCCACGAGCACGCTGTCCACGGTCACCACGTTGCGGGCGGCGTAGCGCTCGTAGTTCTGCAGCACCTGCCCGCGGGTGAAGCCCTCGTAGATGCGCCGGCCGCCCCGGCCCTCAATCAGGGGCAGGGCCGCGTCCAGGTTGGCCTTGTAGGTGTATTGGTCGTGGCCGAACATGGTTTGCATGAACTGGCGCACCAGGTTGCGGGCCTCGTAGGGCGTGTGGGCGTCGTTACCGGCCGATAGGGCGGCCACCGAGCCGGTTTGCGAGACGACGTACACGCGCCGGCCGCTGTTTTCATAAGCCCGGTACACGAGAAAGCCCGAGGCCAGGGCCACCAGTAGCAGGGCCAGCACGCTGCTCAGCGCAACGTTGCGCATGGTGGAGAAAGAGGTGCTTAAGTCTTTGGCGGAATCCATTGGTGAGGGTCTGGTTGTGGTAAATGGTGCGTTTTCTCCCCACTGCCCTTATCGGGTGATGGGCAGCAGCACCTTTTTGAAAGAGTCATCGAAGCCACCAGCGCGGCCGCGGTAGGGGTACACCACCAGGGCGGGCTGCTTTTGCTCGTTCTCTCCCAGGTAGGCGTAAAGCGTGCCGCGCACAGTCAGGGGCTTGCGGGGCTCGATTGCCGTGACGGCATACCGCTCGCGGCCGGGCACATTCAGGTTCAGGCCGCCTACCCGGAATGAGGCCAGCGTATCCCGCCCGTTGGGTGAGTACAGCGGCAGTGAGGCCGGCACCTTTTGATGACCGAAGCCCTGGGGTATCCACTGCAGCACTGCCTCGTAGGAAATGCGGTAGCCGGGGGCATCTTTCGCCCCATCCGGGCGGTCCGGGTCCGACTGCCACATGGCCGGCAGCCGCAGCTGCATGGGCTCTGCTTTCATGGCTTTGGCCGAAACGACCTGCAGGTACCCCTCCCGAGGGGTTTGCTCGGCCACGCCCGGCCTGAGGTCAACGGCTGTGGAGGGCAGTGGGGCGGTAAGGCTGGCTTCTACTTGGACAGCCGCCGGCGCATCGGGGGTGCTGCCGCTTTCCTGGGAAGTGGTATTGGATTGACAGCTGACCGCAAAGGCAAGGATAAGGCCGGTGGCAAACGACAAGGGAAGGTTCTTCATGGATAGGAGTCAGAGAATGGGTTATTTGGTCCAGATACCCGAGGCACGCTGCCGGTAAGTCGGGTTCAGGGCTTCGGACATCGTGATGGTCGGCAAGCCTGAGGAGGCTGATGAAGAGGCCGGTTCGCTGCCTTCATTGTACCCGCCGGCGCTGCCTCCTCCCCCACCGGATGAGCCTGCGCTACCTCCCCCGCCCCGGCTGCCGCCGTTGCCCAGGGCGCGACCAACGGCACTCGACAGGCCCCCGCCACCGGGCGAGGCCACGCCGGCCACGGCCGTTGCGGCGCCCACGGCCGAGCCGACCATGGAGCCCACGAAGCCCTGCACGGCCGAGGAGCCGATGAACATCGACGTGAGGTAGGGCACCATCACGTAGAGCAGCACGAAGGCCACTGACATGACCATGAACTTCTCATCATCCACCGACTGCTGCGGGCCGTTAGTGAGGCCGCTGAAAATGCCATTGGGGGCCTGCGCGGTCTCGGCGTAGAAGCCATAAATGGTGTCAAGCAGCACGAACGTCAGCCCCCAGAGCTGCACGGCCAGGAAGTTCTGCAGCCACTTCATGGCCAGCTGTCCGAAAGCCGGAATCACCGACAGGGTCATGGCAATCGGCCCGCACACGTACAGAAAGCCCAGGATGAACTGCTGGATAAACTGCATGATGTGGCGGATGATGAGCACCGCCGTGGCGGTAAACAGCCGGGTCAGGATGCCGGAGAGCGTAAACGAGTTCAGCGTCTGGGAAATGCTGGTCATCAGCGAGCTGGCGCCCGCCACGATGTCACCGATGCCCATGGAGTCGTTGCGCGCCGCGGCGGCCACCGAGGCCGGTGTGGTTAGGTCGCGGATTGCTTCGGCGGCTGACTTATCGGTCGAGAACATGGCGGTAAAGGCAGCCAGCCCCGCGCCGAGCGTATCCATCAGCGTCTGGTAGAAGAAGAGCAGGAAGAATATCCACGTAGCCTTGATAATCGGTCCCCAGTCCATGGCCAGGCCGCTGCCGGAGATAAAGCCGCGCCCGATGGTGTAGAGCAGGGCGATGCCCATCAGCGAGGGCGTGATGAAGCGGCAGGCGGTGAGCACCACCTGCAGGGTCTGGTCACAGGCCCGCAGAAAGCCCGGGTCGATGCCGTAGGCCACCATCGCGAGCATACTCATTTCGCTAAGGCCCCTTTGCGGGCCTGTTTATCTTCCACAAACTGGTCGACGGCGTAGTCCAGGCGCTGCACGCGGACCGGCTCGTACTCTATCTGCCCCTCCGCGTTGAGCAGCACATGGCCGTTCTTATCGGTCCGGGGCCGCTGCTGGGTCTGCTGGTAGAACTTCACCAGCTGGTTGAGGTGGTTGCGCTCAATGGGCTTGGACGTCAGGATGGCATCGAGCTGCGGGGAGGCTTCCAGGGCGAAAACCTTGCCCTTGGCGCCCTGCTTGATAAAGAACTCCCGCAGCGCCTCGGTCGAGCGCACTGACTTAATCAAATCCATCTCGTGGCCGGTCAGGCCGAGCGGGGCCTGCAGCTGGGCCAGCGAGTCGGGGTTGACGTGGCGCAGGATAATCTTGGTGGCCGAGTTGTTGATGATGGCTGGCCCGATTTTGCTGCTGGTAATCTCGGTGATGCCCTGCGTGATGATGGTGACCGACCCGTTGGTTTTGCGGATGGTGCGGTACATCGACTCGATGAATTCCGAAAGCACGCCCGAAAGCATGGTCCAGGCCTCGTCCAGGGCGATGTACTTGATGTCGTCGGGAAACTTGCGGAATAAGTCCAGGCTCAGCTCGGTGATAAGCATGGCCACCACCGGGTAGAGGTCGGGGTCGGCCTGCACCTTGGCCAGGTCAAAGCAGATGAGCCGGTACTCGCTCAAATCCACGTCGCGCTTGGCGTTGAGTACCCGCTCGTAGCGGCCACCGGTGATGTACTGGCCCAGCACCAGAAAGAACTGGTGCATGTCGATGTACTTCAGGTTTTTCTGGTACTGCCGGCGCGCCCCGTCCAGTGGGTCCGGCTCCACCCCATCGCCGGGCTGCGCCACGGGCTTCTGCATTTCCTGGTCGTACTGCTCGACGAAGCGGTAGAAGCTTTCCATGCCGGGAAACTCCTCGTCTTTCTGGTTCAGGCGGGGGCTCTCGTTCAGGCAGGCGTAGTACTCAATCAGAAAGCGCGAGAGAATGGTGCGCTCCGACTTATCCAGCGCCGTATCCTTGCCACCCTTCCAAAGGGCGGCCAGCAGGGCCAGGTGAAAGTTGGTTTTCTCATCGTTGTAGAGCCACTTGCCGGCCGCGTCGCGCGGCACCACGAAGGGGTTGAACTCGATGGGCCGCTGCGGGTCGTACTCGAAGTAGGTGTGGTCGAAGTCCTCGCCGTTGAGCGACTGCAGCACGTTGCGGTAGGTGCCGCCCACGTCCATGATAATCTGGCGGGCGCCCTTCTCGAAGCGCTGCACAATCAGGTTGCCGAAGGTGTAGCTCTTGCCCGAGCCCGAGGGGCCGATGACAATGGCGTTTTGGTTGTCCAGGGCCGTGTTGAACAGGTTTACCTGCACCAGGTTGCGGAACCGGTCGGTGAGGTACTCCCCTACCGGGTCGGTTTTGTAGGTGGCCGTCCAGTGGGTGTAGCAGGCCCCACGGTCGGCGGTGCTCGTCAGCCAGCGGTCCGGCACCTGCCAGGCGTTGCCCGGCAGCAGGCCGAAGAACACGGGCAGGGCCAGGTAGCTTTCCACGACGCTTTCCGTGCCGAACATGTAGCGAAAGGCCGCCGTGGCGCGCTCCACGTTCTCGCGCCGGCTGGTGTCGTTCGTGTCCCAGAGCACGCAGCTCAGGTGCAGGCCCACAATCTGCTTGTTTTCGGCCCGCACTTCGGCCGTAAACTCCTCGACTTCGGCCGCCCGCAGGTGGTTGTCCTGGGTGGCCAGAAAGGAAAGTGAGGCGTTGAGCTTGCGGTCGGTATCCAGCGAGCCGAGCTCGGCCCGGGTATCCTGAATGAGCAAGGCTTGCGTGAGCACGTGCGGGCACTGCAGGATGTGGGTGAGCGGGTAAAGCATCGGCGCCGTCACCCCATAGGAGTTGCGCACGGCCGGGTAGGCGTCGGAGCCCTGCCCGACCATCGAGAGCACGTTAACCTTGTGCTCGCCCACGCTGAAGGTGCCCAGGTCGTTGCCGATTTCGCGCTCCTGCCGGGTGGGCTGCCCGTCGAAGTTGAGGTTGAAGTACTGCAGGTAGAGCTGGTGAATCTCCGCGCTTTGCAGCCGCTCGAAGGTCACGCCGCCCAGGTTCTTGATGCCTTGGATGAATTCCACGGCCCCGCTTTCGGCGGCTTCGAGCGTGTGCACCAGCTGGGCGAAGGGGTTCTTGAGCACGGCCTCGCCGGCGCGGGCTACCAGGGCATTCACGGCGTTGGTCTTGGGCGACTTGACCGCTACCGGCGCGAAGGAGAGGAACAGGTAGGACCTCTGGAACAGCACCAGCCGCTCGAAGAAGTGCTTGTTCATCTTGTTCTCGAAGTAGGTCTGCTGGGTTTTGTCTTCGCGGTAGGGCCGGTCGTAGTAGATGTCGGTTTTCTGCACGATGGTGCCCACCGGCAGGGGGCGCAGCACGCCCACCAGTGCGGTCTGAAAGGCCTCGTAGTCTTCCGCTGTCCAGCTTTCCATCTCGGCGGGCTCCACGCGGAAGCCCACCGCGACGCGGCCGTCCTTGAAGACCACCTTGTCGCCCTCGAAGCTGTGCACGGGCATCACGGCGTTAAACGCGGCCGTTTTGGGCTTTTTGGTCATGGGTGGAAGGGGTGGGAATGGGCCCCACCGCCAGGCGGCGGGGCTGGATGAAGGTGAAGGAGAGCCAGCCCATCAGAAAGCCGGGTGCCTGCTTCTTGCTCAGGTAGCGCAGACCCAGAATCAGACCCAGCTCGATTAGAATGACCAGCAGGTACACCAGGCGCGGGATGTGAACGGCCATGCCCAGGAAGCCCAGCAGCAGCACCGAGCCGATAAAGAGACCCACCATGATGCCCAGGTCCTGGATGTTCATGCCCAGTACCTGCGCGGGCCGCTCGATGGATTTATAAGCGCGCATGGCTGCTTAGCGAACACCTCCGTCCCCGCCGCCCACGGCGCTGACCAAATCGTCCTTGAAGAGCTGGAAGCCAAACCACAGAATCACGCCGCCCACGAGCCAGCCCAGGGAGCCCAGCGCGTCGGGGGCACCCTGCACGAACTTCATTACCACCCTAATTAGGCCGACAATCAGCACGATGGCGAAAATGACCTGCACGATGCCGATGACGGTGTCCTTCACGCCTTCCAGCGCGGCCGCGGCGCCCCCGCCACCCAGCTGGGCGCGGGCCTGGCTGGTGGCCAGGGCCAGGGTGGTGAGCAGGGCAGCGGCGCGCTGCTCGGTGCGGGAAGGCTGATAGGTTTGACCGGCCGCGGCCAGGGAATGAAGCGTGTTAGTAGCCGTAGCGGCGTGGGTACGGGCCCGGAAAAGGAAGTTGGTTAGCATAGAAAGGGTGAATAGGTGGAAACAGGGTGCTTATCTCCCCTGAAAGCAGGTGTGGCATCTAGGAGGGTTTGGCCGTGGGAATGGGGCTGCCGGCGCCGGGGAACAGGCCACTCAGCGCCGCCCGCTGGGCCGCGGCGTCCGCGCTTATGCGCGCCCGCTGCTGCTGGCGCAGGCTGATGCGGGCGGCGCGGTTGGCCTGGTCGTTTGCCGTCGGGGCGGGCGCCGTGAGGGGGTTGTGGTAGAGTGACGCGGCCGGCTCTTCTTCTACCTCCGGCTGCTCGTCGGCTGCGGGCGCAGGATTGGGAGCGGGCCTTGCGGGCGCGGCAGCTCCCCCCTGGGCATCCAGCAGGGAGGCCAGGGCGCCGGCCGCGTGGCGAATGGAAGCCGGGCGTGGCGTCTCCTCTGCTGGTGTTTCCTGATTGCCATCGCTCAGGTCAGCAGTTAGTTCTGCGTTGTTGACGGCAGGCGTTGTTTCCTCTTCCTCAACAGAATGCATGGGCTCTGAGGCTGCCATGTCTTCCTGAGGGAGCAGCCGGGCCAGTGCTTTGCCAACTTCCGTAGTGGCAACTGCTTTCTCGGCCGCTTGGGTGGCCGTGGCAGTTTCGTAGTGAAAGGTGCGCAGCGAATGGTGGTTGCGGGTGGCCAGCACGGCGACCGGTGCAGCCGGTTTGCTTGGTCCCTTGAAACGCCACCACAGCAGCGCCGCCAAGGCACCCAGGGCCAGTACTACCACCAGTAAGAGTATTCCGGAACGCATACCGGCCCCTTACGGCAAGAAGCACGGCAGTGTTAGCAAAAACTTAGTCAAAACTTAAAAAATACTTGCCCGTATCAGTCTCCTGCCAGCGAAGTAGCTTCCGGCTGATGCCAGCCGGATGGTAGAAGATTTGAGTTTTTCCCCAATGGCGTTGCGGCTTCTAAGCCCGATATGCGTCCTTTGGGGTATCGCTCCGATACTTCACCCCCACTGCCCCAGCAGTGTGCCCTTCTTCGCATGGTACCATCCGACCACGTTTCCGCCCCGTTGGGGTTTCCTGACCTTAGCCTGTCTGCACCCTACAGCGAGTGCCTACGCTACGTGCAGTTTCGCCTGAAAGCCCTGCCCCAGGGTGATTTAACCGCATTTTGTGCCCAGCATGGCCTTACCTATACCAACGTCGTCAACCTGAAGAACGGCAAGCTCAAGCGCGACGAGCCGCGCCTCGTGCAAAAGGTGCTGCGCGCCCTGGGCGTATCCACCGAAATCGTGCGCATCGACATCGGCAGCGGCGCCAATCAGTACGTGTTCGGCAGCAGCGAGCTACTAGCCCAGTTCCGCGAGCAGCTGGCCTTCTTCGAGGCGGCCGCGCAGCGGGCCGGCAGCACGCCGCCGACCACCTAACCCCGGATAGCTTTCCTGCTTGGGGCCCGGCCGCCGGGCGTTGGCAAGGAGGTGGAGCTGTCCGGCTCCACTATTCCAGCCCACTCCATGAATGCACCCCGGGAAAACGACCCCACCGAACTCGACCGCTTCAAGCGCGACATTGACCTGGTTGACTACGCCCAGCGCCAGGGCTACACCATTAAGAAGGAAAGCCGCCGCGGCGACTGGCACCACCTGGTCCGAGACGAGGAGCACCTCGTCGTCACTCGCAAGGGCGACCACCAAGTGTATTTGAACACCGGCGACGACCGCGACGCGGGCTCCATCATCGACTTTGCCAAGACGAGAGGCGGCGACGGCCACGGCCTCAACCTGGGCCAGGTGCGCCAGCAGCTGCGCGAGTACCTCGACGGGGCACCTGCTCCGGCCCGGGTGTATGCCACCCCACCCGATAACGCCCGCCTAAGTAATCTGCCTGTGGGCGACCCGGAGCAGGCCCGGCAGGCCGAGGAGGAACGCCGCACCCGCCTGATTTCCGAAGTGCTGGGCGTCAAGAAGGAACTGACCGACCGCAGCTACCTGCACGGGCGCGGCATTACCGATGAAACGCTTGACAGCCCGGCCTTTCAGGGACGCATCTTCACCGCGCAGCAGAACGAGCACAAGAACACGGCTTTTCCGCTTTACAACGAGCACGGGCTGGCCAGCGTGGAGCAGAAAAACGAGCACTACAAAAGCCTGCTGCCGCTGCCTAAAAACGGTATCTGGGTGTCGCACCCCACCGACGGCAAGGACACGCCGGTGGAGCGCGTGGTGGTGAGCGAGTCGGCCATCGATTCGCTGTCTCACTTCCAGCTCAAGCACAGCCAGGACCCAAAAAACACGCTCTACATTGCCACCAGTGGCACGCCCACCGAGGCCCAGATTGCCCTAATTCAGCGGGTCATCGACAAGCAGGCCCCGCAGGAGGTAGTGCTGGCCAACGACCGTGACGCCGGCGGGCGGCAGTTCAACATCAACTACCTCAACGAACTGCAGCCGGCCCGGCCGCTGGTGCCCGTGGCCGAGCAGGAAGCCTATCGAGAGGCCTCACGGCCGGTGGAGTGGCACGCCACCAGCGACAAGTACCATACGAGCCTGAAGGTGACTTTTCACCACGACTCGGCCGAGCAGGGCGCAGCCCAGGTGCAGCAGCTTAGCGAGCGGGTGGAGAAAATCAACAGCACTCAGGAGGCGGGTCCTTCGCTCGCGGTGGAAGTACAGCGCAGCACCGAGCAGGCCACCATCGTGCGCCTGACCGTGGCCCGCGCCGACACCGCCCAGCTCGAAGTCGTGGCCCAGGAACTCTACCGCCAGCGCGAGCAGCTGCGTGCCGAAGCCGAGCGCCAGCAGGAAAGCTTTTTGCGGGTGGACTACCCGCTGGCCAAGGACTTCAACAAGGAACTGGAGTACACGAATCAAGGGCTGAGTGCTGAGCAAATCCGGGCGGCGGCCCAGCGCGAGGAGCAGCAGCGCGAGTCGGAGCGTCAGCAGCGGCTGGCTGAGGTCCAGCGTCAGGAGCGGCAGCAGCGGGCCCTGGAGCGGGAGGCCCAGCGGGCGCGGGAAAACAGCCCCGAAGCCCAGCAGGAACGCGAGCAGGACGACAAGCGCTTTACCCAGGCCGTGCTGGGAGCGGCTGCCGACGCAGACCGGCCCACCCGCTCCTACCGCAGTGAGCAGGAAGCCCGCGAGCAAACCGCACAGTTCACCCACCTCAAAGACGCCGGCGTAGTACTGTTGCGCGACTGGATGCACGACAATCCTCCGCCTACCGGCCGCAATGCGCGCGAAGAGGAGTCGCTCGTCAGTCAGAACCAACGCCCGACTCGGGCGGAACGCGAAGCAATTGCAGCAGTTGGGGACGAGAAGGTGGCTACGTGGCGCGTCGACGAGCTTATGCCCAACACAACCGGCCGGGCTGAAGCCTGGAGGGCGATTCTGGAAAGCGACGGTTACATCCGTACAAGTGAGGTGCGCAGCACGGTGGATGAGCAGGGCATCCGCCGGGCGGAGTTCGACATGCACTACCGGAACGACCAGCGCGAGATTGCCCTGATTCACGCCATTATCACCAACACCAGTGCCCGCGCGGCAGCCGGCAACCAGAAGTACGCTGGCATCAGCATTAGCGAAAGCGAGGACGACCAGGCCACACGCCGGCAGGCAGCTATCCAGGCCGAACTGCAGCCGCGCAACAGCCATATCCGTCAGCAAGCACCCCCAGAAGCGGAGGTGGCAGGCCATGCTGAGGAGCGGCCTATTGGCGTGGAAAAGAAGGTTCTGATTGAAGTAACCGAGACGGTACCTGCTCCCGGGACGCGCGGACAGGCTGAAGCGGTGCAGGATGCCGTGGAGGCCAGTGGCGCGAAGGTTGGCGAAGTGCACAGCAGCACCGACGAGCACGGCCGGCGTCATTCGGAAATGCTGGTTTCCTACCGGACCGACCAGCCCGAGTTGGGGCGCATCAGCCAGACACTCGATGCCATTGCGCAGCAGCCCGGTAGCGAGGTGAACGAGCACAGCCGTGACCGAGGGGAGCGTCACGAGGCGGCCAGCCGTAGTTTAGAGGCTAAGCCGCCAGTTCAGCAGTTGGAGCGGTAAAGTTGGCAGACGCCGGGTTATTGGCCGGCAGAGGGGGGCAGGTGGCTAGAGTTTGCGCCTGCGGCGTTTGCTGACCGGCGCTGGGGTGTACACCGGTGGCGCGGGGCGTGGCGGCCCGTACTGCGTGCGTAAGTGGTCCTCGATACCATAATCTCCCAACTCGATTTTCTGCCCGTAATTGAGCTTGCCCTCGAAGAGTGCCTGGTCTTCCAGGTAAGCCAGGTGCTGGTTGTAGATGCCGTTTTTCAGGTGCACCGTGATGCACACCTTCTCCTCCTCGTACTCGTGCTCGATTTTATACACGTAGTAGCGTGAACTGCCGGTGATGCCCGCCAGAAACGGCAGGTAGATGGTGTCGCCTACGCGCGGCGTGACAGCCAGCCGGCACTGAAAAGTCCGGTAGTCGCGGAAGCCGGGCGCGCAAAACAGGTGCACCACCTGGGTGAATTGCAGCACGTCGGGGCTTTCCTCAATGGCCGTCATGAAATCCCCGTGGAGCGTTTCAATCAGCTTGCGCAGCTTCCCGGCAGTAAGGCCCAGTTTCTCCTGCAGCACCCTGCTGGCTGGGTAGGGCCAGAGCATGGTTTGAATTTCGTCGATGAGCGGGTCGTATTCCTTGCCCTGCCCGCGAAGCTTGGCCAGCCCGGAGCGGGCCGAGGTAAGGTCTGAGAGCATATCCCGCACCCGCAACGGGTCCTTAGGACGCTCCTGATAGCTTTTTCCCATGGCGGTAGTAGGTTAAAGTCTGCTGCTTAACTACTAAAATATGCGTTGGGACATTCTGAACAGGCTAGAAAAATAGAGGAACCGGTTACCCCACCATGAGCAAATCTTCCAGACGGGTCGTGTACTGCGGCGTGCGCCATTGGGCCTGGCCTTCCCAGGGTGCCCGCACTTGGCCAGGAGGCAGTACCAGCGAGGCGAGTTTTACCGTGCCTTTGCCAAAGCGACGGTTCAGCGCATCGAGCTCGGCCATGAGCTTTACCCGCTTCTCCGAAACCGGCGCGGCTTCAAATAGGGTGAGCTGGGTTTGTCCTTCCGGTTCCAGACCGTCGAGTATCACCCCCGCCTTGGTGTAGCGGTTGCCGGGCTGCCAGAGTCGCTTGAGCGCCGCCCGCGCAAACCGCACCAGCTCCACGGTGTCGTTGGTGGCCACGGGCAGGGTGAGCACCGCGGAGGCCGAATACGGCGGGGCTTCCAGCCCGTAGCGGCTCTTGCTCAGAAACACCGTCATCAGGTGGGCCGCGTCGCCCTGCCGGCGCAGCTTTTCGGCCGCCCGCGAGGCAAACGCGCTGACGGCGCCCGTGACATCGGGGAAATCCGTCAGCGGCCGGCCAAAGGTGCGCGAGCAGCACAGGCTGCGCCGGGAGAGCGTGCCGTCCTCGCTCGGTGCCAGACCCTGGCAGGGAAAGCCCTGCAGCTCCCGCACGAGCCGGGCGCCGACTACCCCGCCCAGGTGCTTGCGGGCAAAAGCCTCGGAGGAGCCGGCCAGTCCGGCCGCGGTCGTGATGCCAGCGGCGTAGAGCTTCTGGGCGTACTGCCGGCCGATGCCCCAGACATCTTCCACGGCCACTTGCTCCAGCGCCCAGCTACGCCGCTCCTCGGAATCGAGGTAGCATACGCCGCCCATGGCCGGGTTTTTCTTGGCCAGACGGTTGGCCAGCTTGGCCAGGGTTTTGGTGGGCGCGATGCCGATGCAGGTAGGAATGCCGGTGCGGGCCAGCACGTTGGCGCGTACGCTGCGGGCAAAGATGTCGAGGCTGCTGACCACGAAAGGCTCCATGCCGTGCAAATCCAGAAAGGCTTCGTCAATGGAGTACACTTCCACGGTGGGCGCCACCTGGCTTAAATACCACATCACCCGGCGCGACATGTCCCCGTAGAGCGCGTAGTTGCTCGAAAACACGGCTACCTGGTGCTGCTCCAGCAGGGGTTTTACCTGAAAGTAGGGGTCGCCCATCTGCAGGCCCAGGGCCTTGGCCTCGGCGCTCCGGGATATGAGGTTATGGTCAGCCGGGGAATCGCTCCCCCGGCTGCCACTTCAGAACCGTGCGTGAGACTTTCACCTCACACGGCTCCTCGTTGTGTACCGCTACCGCGGGCTGCCACGCTGCCGTCCTGCTTCGTCTTCTGGTGGTGACAATGCCGGTGCAGCAGCTGTAGATTCGTCCACTCCTCCTTCCCGCCGCGTATTCGGGGTACGCGGTGGTCCTTTTCGAGTACGTCCGTGTCCGTGAAGCACAGGTGGCACCAGGCGCAGCGTCCGGCTTGCTGCTTGAGCAGCAGGCAGGTGCGCCGGTCCAGGCCGTGGTACTGCCGCAGCCGGGTGCCCCAGTACGGCCAGTCCCCGTCAAAGGGGGAGCGGATGCCCGCGACCTTGACGTGGCGCTGGATGCGGGTGAAGCTGTGGTAGCGGAGCTGCACCCCGGCCGGGGTGGCAAAGTTCCAGCTGCCCTGCTCCAACCGCCAGTACTTGCGCACGATGCGACGGCGGTGCTTGCCGCCGTGCCGGCGCATGGCCCAACGGCGCAGGCCGTGGTAGAGCACGTAGTCCATGCGGGAAAAGACGTCTTTGGCCACCACACCGGCGTAGTACTGGCTCCAGCCCCGGATGACCGGGTTTAGCTCCCGAATCAGCGCCTGCTGGGGCGAGGCCCGTTGCCGAAACAGGATGTCCCGCAGCCGCTGGCTGTGCCGCTGCTGCGCCGTGCGCGAGGGTTTGATTAACGTCTTGAAGCCCAACAGGTGGCTCCGTGGGTCCTTGCCCGAATGGGTCCGTCCCACCGCGAACTGCCGCACGGTGGTGCCCAGGAAATCGAAGCCCGCCGGGTGCCCGGCCGTGGCGTGCAGCGTGTGCACCAGCCGGGTTTTGGCGGGCTTCATGACCAGTCCCAACTGCGCCAACCAGTCCGTCAGCAACTGCTGACACGCTTCCACCACGGCTTGGTCTTCGTGGAGGACCACGAAGTCGTCGGCGTAGCGGATGAGCGTGACGGGCGTGCTGACGCGGGTGGGGCTGATACGCCGCCGACGAAAGTGCGTCTGCACCAGCGTTTCCATGCCGTGGAGGGCGATGTTGGCCAGCAGCGGCGAGATAACCCCGCCTTGCGGGGTACCGGCCTCCACCGACTCAAACACGTCGCCCTCCAGCACCCCGGCCCGGAGCCAGCCCTTGAGCAGGCGGCGAAACAGGGGCATGGTCTCCACCTTGGCCAGGAGCCGTTGGTGGTCGATGCGGTCAAAACACTTCTCGATGTCGGCATCCAGTACCCACTTGGCCCGCTGGTTGATGCAGTTAAAGATGGCGGCCAGGGCGTCATGCGCCGACCGGCCGGGCCGGAAGCCGTAGCTGTTGGGCTCGAACCGGGCTTCCCACTCGGGTTCCAGCGCCAGCTTGACCAGGGCCTGCAAGGCCCGGTCGCGCATGACGGGAATGCCCAAGGGACGCTTTTCGGTCGAACCCGGCTTGGGAATCCAGACCCGCCGCAGCGGCTTGGCCGCCCACCGGAACGAGAGCCGACGGCTGAGCCGCAGGCGCTGCTTGTCGGCGAGCGACTTCACCCCGTCGATGCCGGCGGTGCGTTTGCCCTGGTTGTCCTGGGTGACTTTGCGGACGGCCAGGAGTTTGGCCGCCCGGGACTTACTCAGTAGTTTTTGGAGTTGGCGCACCTGCCGGGTATCGCCCCGGCGGCTGGCCTGGTAAATGCGTTTTTGCAGTCTGAAAACCGTGCGCTGGAGCTTCTTCCAGGGCAGGGTTTTCCATTCATCCATCTGCGGCGTCACAGTGTCCATCGTCTTGACTGTTACTGGCTTCATTTACCGATACACAACGGGCGCAAGTGGGCATATCCGCCGGCTTTCCCGGCGGCGTTGGCTTCTTGCGCCATCCTGCCCCGAACCGGCGTGTAGCCGGCGGCCCACTGCCGAAGCAGAGCCGGTTCGGGGTTTCCCTGTTCCATCTGCCTGTTTCACGAAAGCGTAGCGTCCCACTCTTTCACCGGGTTGTGCTGCGAATGAGCGGCCTCGGTCGGTCATGCAATACCGAGGCCCGACAACCAGTCCCTTTTGGGCAAGCTTTTCATACTGGCTAAGCTTGTTCAACGTAACGATGATGCATGGATTCAGAAGGTCTTACGCCTACTTTCACACTCGCGGGGATGGCCGGCCAGTCTCCGACGTACCCGCTTTCTTTCCCGCTTCACCTGCCGGGTTGCCACGCCGGACCAGTGGGGAAAGCGTTTTCGCCCGCTCACCAGGGCGGCAGCGAATCGAACGCTGCACCAGACAGATAGTTATTCTTTAGCCTGAGCTAAAGAACGCCTGCTTAGTTAGTTCACAGGCAACAGGTCGCACACAGCCGTCGTTATTGGACAACACCACGACGGGCCGGCCTTCGAGCCGGGGCTGAAAAACCCGCTCGCAGCTCACGTAAAAGTTGTTGGCGTCGACGAGGGCGTACATGGCTAGTCGCGGGTGCGCAGCAGGGCCGCGAGCTTGCCGGGAATGAGCTCATGCAGCACGTGGGTCACCACGCCCCAGATTTTAACATCCCCGGCGTCGTGAATCTCCCAGGCTTTGTAGTCCGGGTTTTCCGGCTTGAGCCACCAGGTGCCGTGCTCGCAGACCAGGCGCTTGACGGTGCACTCGCCGTCGACCACGGCCACCACGATGTGGTTGTGGTCGGCTTCCATCTGCTTGTCCACGGCCAGCAGGTCGCCCTCGTGAATCTCGGCGTTTTTCATGCTCTCGCCGCTCACCCGCACCAAGTAGGTGGCGTCGGGGTGCCGCAAAAGCAGGCGGTTTAAATCGAAGAGCTCATCGGTATAATCTGAGGCCGGCGAAGGAAATCCGGCTGATACCGAACAGCTGAAAAGCGGCAGTAAAAACGGGTTTTGGGAGTCGTGGACGGGGATTAATTCGACGTTGCGCATGGGTGGTATAGAGTAGGCGGGTCCGCAATAATACGTGCTGCTAATAAAATTAGTAGCAAAAAAGCTAAAAATACTAGCTATCTGGATGCAGAGTGTGGCCTCATTTGAGCGATTATTGGCGCACCAGCCTGCCCAGCCCCAACGCCGGCCTTCCCAAAAAAAGGCCCGCGCCGGGGCGCCCCCGCTTATAAAAAGTGGTTTTTCCACTCATCAGCCTAAAAGCTGACCACTGGAAAGGAGTGCTTGATTAGAGCCAACTCCGCAAAGGGGCGGTGGGGAAAGAAGGTTGAATAAAAAGAGCAAAAAGATACAAAAAATAGCGCAAAATGTAAACTAAGGGGCAGCTGTTTACGTTTAATAGGTATAGCAAACGCTCACAAAAACAGCGCTTTATTATGAAAAAGACCCGCAAGCCCTCCGCCCGCCAAGCTGCCGCTGCTTCGGCCCCCCGCCCCGATGTGTACCAGATTGTAACCGACCGGATTGTGGCCGCCCTCGAAGGCGGCGTAATTCCATGGCGCAAGCCGTGGAACGCGGTGTACGGCCTGCCCCGCAACTACGCTACGGGTGCCGCTTACTCGGGCATCAACGCCTTTCTGCTGCACTTCAGCGGGGCCCTGCCCTTCTTTCTGACCTTCAAGCAGGCGCTGGCCTTAGGCGGCCACGTCCGCAAGGGCGCCAAGGGCTACCCGGTTGTTTACTACAACGTGTCGGTGCGTGAGAACGAGCAGACCGGCAAAGAGGAAAAGCTGCCTTTCCTGAAGTACTACACGGTGTTTTCGGTGGAAGACATTGAGGGCATCGAATTTGACTTGCCCGAGGTAGAGCGCCACGCCCATACCCCCATCGAGGCGGCCGAAGCCATCGTGTCCGGCTGGCAGGAGCGCCCCGCCATTGAGCACCTGCACCAGCGGGCCTACTACTCCCCGTCGCTGGATATGGTCAACATGCCCGCGCGGGACACCTTCACGACCGGCGAAGGCTACTACGCCACCCTCTTTCACGAGCTGACCCACAGCACCGGCCACGCCTCCCGGCTCAACCGCCCCGACCTGACCGCCGGCGAGGGCAAGCTCTCGGCCAGCTACGCCCGCGAGGAGCTGACGGCCGAGATGGGCGCTTCCTTCCTGTGCGCCGCGGCCGGCCTCGACACGGCCCAGACCGAGGAGAATGCCGTGGCCTACATCCAGACGTGGCTGGAGCGCCTGAAAAACGACAAGAAGCTGGTACTGCAGGCAGCCAGCAAGGCCCAGCGCGCCGCTAAGCTCATTCTGGGCGTGGTGGAGGAAGGCGAAGAAGTGCCGGCCCCCGCTCCTGCCCGCGTGCGGGAGCTGGTACCCGAGGATGCGGTAAGCCAGCAATACAGGGCCGCCGAGCTCAGCTGGCTAGCCGCTGCCTGATGCCAGGCAAGCGGGCAGCAGCACGCCCGCTGCTGCCCGCTGGGCCCGGCTTTTCTTCCATTTCTCACCCTACCGCCCCAATATGAACGCCGCCGAAGCCCCCGTTTTAGGTGATGCCGAGTGGAACCGCTACCGGGCCCGCGTCGTCGCGGCCCTCACCGACGTGGAAGCCGACATGCAGCAGCGCGGCTACGGCCTGAGCAGCGAAGGCCTCACGCTAGAAGTAGCCGAACGCCTGCCCGTGGGCGTGGCCACGGTGGAGGACTTCCAAGTGCTGGAAGCCCTGGTAAAGGCTCTGCGGCCCATTGCCCGCGAGGCCGTGCGCGCCACCCGCGAGGACCACGGCGGACAATTTGCCCTGCTGCTGGTCTGAAATCAATTCCTGCCTCACCCCCAGCCCCCCCTTTATGCCTACTCCCCAGGATTTAACCGTCGGCGAGGCCGTGCTCTACCCCCGCGAGCAGGCCGTGGGCCTGATTTACGAAGTCTACGAGCGCGGCCCGGGCGTCCGGCCCGGCGTGCAGGTGCTGCTCAGCGACGGGCGCGACCTGAGTGGCTTCAGCGCCGAAGAGGCCGACGAGTTCCTGCAGCCTGTGGGCCACACGGGCCTGGCGTATGCCTTTACCCACGTGGGCCAGCTGCACGCCGACTACCACCGCGGCCACTTCGCCGAGGCCTTTGCCACGGCGCGGCTGCTGGCCGGCTTCCGGCACATTCGCTACTTGGACGCCAAATAAGCCACCCGCTTAATTCCGCCTTCCCTCCTACCCTTTTGACCTCCCATGAATCAGCATCCCCAATCAGCCCCGCTCCCTGACCCTTTCCCGCCCCAGCAGGCCTACTTGGCCATTGAGCTAAAACCCGTCGACCCGGCCGAAAAGCGCCGGCTGGCGGCCCTGCGCCGCCACGTGCAGGCCCACACCCACACCACCGATTTGCGCGGGCTGGCGGGGGCGGTGAAGAAGCTGCTCGGGCCCGGCTACGATATTGGCTGCGGCAGCGCCCACATCTGGGTGCAGCGCACCGGGGAGGCTGCGCGCCTGGCCATCGTGGCCGACCGGCTCACGACCGCCTACCGCGACTGGTTTGAGCCGCCGTTTAAACCGGCACCCGGCACGAGCCGCAGTCCCCACCGGCGGCTGCCGGTGCCCGGAGCATCCCTTACTACTTGAGTGGCGCCTGCAGTAGGTTTTGCAGTGGGAAAAGCCTCACCCGGGCTTATAAAATCTATTACTTCCAAGCGCAACAGTCCAGGCAGGCTGTTGCGCTTTTTTATGCACTGACCAGCGGGGCCCTGGGGAATTAAGGCGGAATAAAAAGAGCAAAAAGATACATAAAATATATCTAAAAGAGAACGATGTAAACTGTTCAGACGTTTATGATACAGAAGCAAACAGCAATAAATCAGCTTAGTATCATGGAAAACGCCCCTTGCTCCACCCGCCCGCAGCCCCTGCTTGTTAGCCTGCACAGCACCGAGCTGGTAAGGCCCGAGGGGGTCAATTTCCCGCTCCCGCCCCGTCTGTTCCTGTACACGCAGCCCGGCCGGCGAACCCAAATTGTGGCCCTGTGCGGCACCACGGGCAAGCTCTTCCCGACCACGACCTATGACCGCGGACCGCTGCAGCTGGTAGGTGGCCGTCAGTACGCCACGCGGCAGGCCTTGGGCGAGCATTACCAGGCCCAGCACGCGGCTATGCTTCCTGCCGATGGAGCGGCCACGCTGCTGGGAGTAGACGGCAGCATCCGGGAGGTCCGGCCCGAGAAAGGCCGCAAAACGTTTGGCCTGGCCCAGCTGTGCGCGGCGCTGAAGGCCAGCTACATCGACGTGCACTGCCCGCAGCATGGCCCCTATAAGGGCTACATCCTGGTATTTGACGACGGGGGCAAAGACCGCCGGCGCCCCATCAACCCGCTGGCCACGGCCGCCTGGTTTGAAACTTACCCGCTGGAGCAGTACTCACCCGTGGACGTCGTGGCCGGCCCAGTGCTGCTGATGAAGTCCGGCCTGATGCGCTAGCGCCAATTGCCGCCGCTCCGCTACCGGGGCGGCGGCTTGAGCTCCCCGTCCCCGATTGCTGCCGGCCCGCTAAAGACCTGCTTATGCCCGTCATTCCCCGTGCTTCAAGGGTGACTTTATCGGAGGCACGCCCTTCCGAGCTGGACGCGCTGCGGGCGGAACTTCGCTGTATTCTGCAGCACCCGGCCATCGCGCCTTGGCGGCGGCAGGCGGCCGAGCCGTTTATTGGCCAGTGCAGCGAGCCTGCCCGGCTCCGGCACTGGCTGGCGCTGGCCGTGGCCGAATGCGGGCGCTGGGAAGAACGGACGCTGGCTGAGGAAGGCAACTGGAAAAATGAGGATGGGCTGCCGGGCTGACTACCGCGTAGAAGGGTTACTTTACGCACTTTGTTCTGTGCCTTTTTAGCCTTTCTGTGATGCCTAAAATGCCTGCCCCCACCGTTTCCTTTACCGAGCCCCTGACCAGCCCGCCGCGCGTGCACCGGGCCGGCACCCTGGCCGAGCTGCTGGAGGCAGCCGGCACGCGAAAGCGCATTGTGGAGGCCTGGGGCGTGTCGGCCCGCACTTACGACACGCGCAAGCGCAGCCCCGGTACCTGCACCGTGGGCGAGCTGCAGCAGCTGGCGCGGGTGCTCCAGGTATCCGAGGAAGAGCTGTTTGCCGTGGTGCGGGCCCAGGCGCACGCTACCGGCAACCCCGAAGCTTTGCCGTAAGCTACATAAGCAGAGCCGGAGCCGGCGTAGCAACGCTGGCCACCGGTTACTCAAACCTGTTTACCTAATCCAAGCCCAGGCCCTTCCCCGCCAGCTGCCCGAACGATACTCTTGTCCTGATGTCTACACCCCTGCTCGCGGCCGACCTGCTGCTCGTCTTCAACGCCCAGCCCGGCGCCACGCTCCTGCTCTCGCCAGCGTGGGTGATAGTGGGCGCCAGCGACGACTACCTGGCCGCCACCCTCACCGAGCGGGACGTCATCGTTGGGCAGCACATCTTCGACGCCTTTCCCGACAACCCCGACGCGCCCGAGGCCGACGGCGTGGCCAACGTGCGCGCCTCGCTGCAGCAAGTGCTGACCACCAAGCAGCCGCACGACATGGCCCCCCAGCACTACGACGTGCCCGACCGCGCCCGGCCCGGCCACTTCGTGGAGCGCCACTGGAAGCCGCGCCACACGCCCGTACTCGATGCGCAAGGGGAGGTGCAGTTCATCATCCAGTCCGTGCAAGACATCACGGAAGGCGTGCTGGCCGAGCGGCAGCTGCGCGACAGCCAGGCCGCCGAGCAAGTCGCCCGCACCGAGGCGGACGTCCAGCGCCAGCGCTTCTACGAGGTGCTGCTGCAGCTGCCCGCCCACGTGGCCGTGCACGAGGGCCCCGACCAAGTGTTTACCTTCGTGAACCCCGGCTACCAGCGCATCGCCAACGGGCGCGCCCTGCTCGGCCACCCCATTCGCACGGTCTGGCCCGAGCTGGCCGACCACGGCATCCTCGACATTTTCGAGCGGGTGTACCACACCGGCGAACCGTTCACCGCGGCCGGGCTGCCGGTTCAGGCCGATTTCACGCGCACCGGCAAGCTGGAGGAGGTGTACTACGATTTCTTCTTCCTGGCTTTGCGCGACGCCCAGGGCCAGATTACCGGGGTGTTGAATTTCTCCTACGACGTCACGAGCGCCGTGCGGGCCCGCCAGCAGGTGGAGCAGCTCAACCAGGAGCTCGAAGCCCGCGTGCAGGAGCGCACCCGCGAGGCCGAGCGCCAGCGCCGGCAGTGGGAGCAGCTGTTCCTACGCGTGCCGGCCGCCGTCTGCATCTTCGACGGCCCGGAGTGGGTGTACGAGTTTGTCAACCCCGGCTACCAGGCCATGTTTCCCGGCCGCGCCTTGCTGGGCAAGCCCCTGCTCGACGCCCTGCCCGAGCTGCACGGCCAGCCCCTGGTGGGCATTCTGCGCCATGTCTACGATACGGGCGAGCCGTTCCAGGAATCCGAGGTGCTCGTGCCGCTGGCCCGGCACGAGGGCGGCCCCATCGAGGATATTTACTTCGACCTGACCTACCTGGCCCGCTACGACGAGCACGGCCAAATTGACGGCTTCGTGACCTACGCCCACGACGTGAGTGAGCAGGTGCGGGCCCGCCAGGAGCGCGAAGCCCTGCAGGCCGAGCGGCTGGCCGCCGCCGAGCGCCGCGCCCGGGAGCGCGAGGACCTGTACCAGGTGTTCGAGCAGGCGCCCGTGGTGGTGGCCCTGCTGCGCGGGCCCGAGCATTTCTTCCACTACCGCAACCCCGCGTTCCAGGCCCTGTTCCCGGGCCGGGCCCTCACCGGCCGGCTCTACGCCGAGGCCATGCCCGAAATCGTGGCCGCCGGCCTCCTGCCCGAGCTCGACTGCGTGTACGCTACCGGTCAGCCCTACTTCGGCACCGCCGTGCCCTTCGTCACCACCCCGCCCGACGGCTCGGCGCCCCACGAGCGCTACTACGATTTCAGCTACGAACCCTACCGGGAAAGCGGTGCCATCGTGGGCGTCTCCATTTTTGCCTACGACGTGACCGAGCAGACGCGCGCCCAGCAGGAGCGCGAGGCCGAGCGCCAACAGCTGCACAAGCTCTTCATGGAAGCCCCGGCCCCCATCGTCATCCTCGACGGGCCGACGTTGGTGTATCAGCTCGTCAACCCGGCCTACCAGCGCATCTTTCCCGGCCGCGCCTTGCTGGGCAAGCCCCTGCTCGACGCCCTGCCCGAAATGCGAGGCATCCCCTTGCTCGACGACTTGCAGCACACCTACGACACCGGCGAAACCCTCATGGCCCAGGAGCTGCCGCTGATGATGGCCCGGCACGACGGCGCCCCCTTAGAGGAAATCTACTGGACCTTCACCTACCAGGCGCGCCGCAACGCCCGGGGTGAAACCGACGGCGTGCTGGTCTTTGCCCACGAAGTGACCGACCAGGTACAGGCCCGGCGCGTGGTGGAAGCCCGGGAAACCTCGTTTCAGCTGATGGCCGACAATGCCCCAGCCATGCTCTGGGTCACCGACCCGGCCGGCGCCTGCACCTACCTCAACCAGCCCTGGTACGCCACCACCGGCCAAACCCCCGCCGAGGGCCTGGGCCTGGGCTGGACCACCGCCGTGCACCCGGACGACGCGGCCGGCGCCGGCGCCACGTTCCTGGCCGCCAACACCCGGCGCGAGCCCTTCAGTGTCCAGTTTCGGCTGCGGCACCGCGACGGCGCCTACCGCTGGGTCCTCGACCAGGGCCTGCCCCGTTTCGATGCCGCCGGTGCCTACGAGGGCATGGTGGGCGCCGTGGTGGACGTGCACGAGCAGAAGCTGGCCGAACTGGCCCTCCAGCGCCTGAGTGCGGAGCTGAGCACCGCCAACCAGCAGCTTACCCGCACCAACGTGGACCTTGACAATTTCATCTACACGGCCTCGCACGACCTCAAAGCCCCCATCTCCAACATCGAGGGCCTGCTCTACCTGCTGCAGGAGGAGCTGCCCCCGGCCGTGGCCCAGGACCCAGAAGTCGGCCCCACGCTCACGCGCATGCTCGACGCCGTGGACCGCTTCAAGCGCACCATCGACCACCTCACCGAGGTGTCCAAGCTGCAAAAGGAGCACGCCCCGGCCGCCACCCTGGTCGACCTGGCCGCCGTGGTGGAGGACGTTCGCCAGGACCTGGCGCCGTTGCTGCAGGAAACCGGGGCCAAGCTCTTCATCGACGTATCCGCCGTGCTGCCCGTGCAATTCTCGGAAAAGAACCTGCGCTCGGTGGTCTACAACTTGCTCAGCAACGCGCTCAAGTACCGCTCGCCCGACCGCGCCCCCCGCGTCGACGTGCGCGGCCACGTGCGGGCCGGCCACACCGTGCTCGAAATCCACGACAACGGCCTGGGCCTAGCCGCCGACCAGCTGCCCAAGCTCTTTGGCATGTTCCAGCGCCTCCACGACCACGTCGAGGGCACCGGCATCGGCCTGTACATGGTCAAGCGCATGGTCGAAAACGCCGGTGGCCGCATCGAAGTGCATTCCCAGCTCGGGGCCGGCACCACGTTCTTCGTCTTCTTACCTCACGAGGGCCACGCCGCCAGCCAGCCCTTTCCCGCCTACCTCCCCGCCTAACCGCCATGGCCGCCATCTCCTGCACCCTGCTCGTCGACGACGACGACACCACCAACTTTCTCAACCAGAAGCTGCTCCGGCGAATGGGCATCAGCGACCAGGTGCTCGTGGCCGTTAACGGCCAGCAGGCCCTCGACCTGCTGCATCAGCACTGCGAGCAGCCCGCTTCGCCCACCTGCCCGGCCCTGATTCTGCTGGATATGAAAATGCCGCTGATGAACGGCTTCGAATTCCTGCAAGCCTACGCCCAAAGGCCCGAGCGCGAAAACCCCACCGTCGTCATCATCATGCTCACCACCTCCCTCAACCCCAACGACATAACCCAGATGCAGGGCCTGCCCATTGCTGGCTACCTCACCAAGCCCCTCACCCGCGACAAAGTTACGCAGGTGCTGCAGGACCACTTTGGCCAGCCCGTCCCCGCGCGCTAACCAACTCCCGGTAACTCGCAGTGCCCGCCGCTTTCGAGGTACCTTGCTTATCCGCACCCCCGTTTTATGCCCCAAGTACCTCTCCCCGAGCCGTCGAACACCGCTGCCGACGCGCAAGCCGCCTTGGCAGGCCAGCCCGCCGCTAACCGCCCGCCCCTCGACCCCTACGAGCAAAGCCAGGTGCGCTTCCGCACCGTGTTCGAAAACGCCCCGCTCGGCCAGAAAATCATCACCCCCGACCTGACCATCCGCCAAGCCAACCCCGCCGTGGCGGCCATGTTGGGCTGCACCCGCGCGGAAGAGCTGGTGGGCCGCAAAATTCTGGAGTTTTCCCACCCCGACCACCGCGCCGACTGGCAGGAGCTGCAGGAGCGCCTCTGGGAGCACAAACTGCCGGCCTTCACCCTCGAAACGTGCCTAGTGCGCTGCGACGGCTCCTCGTTCTGGTGCCGGGTGCACTCGGTACTCTTTCCCGACGAAGACGGCGAATTGGGTTACACCATCCTCGAGGACATTTCCGACCGCAAATCCCTCGAAGCGAAGCTCAAGCGCGTCTACGACGCCCAGGAAACCATCCTGCAGCTGGCCACCCACGACCTGAAGGGCCCCATCGCCCACATCGAGCTGCTCACCGACCTGCTGCAGCGCGAGCTCACCAGCCGGGCGGGCCAGGCCCCGCCGCCGCCCGAAATGGTGCACTACATCGGCCTTATTCAAGATGCTTGCGCCCACGCCCACAGCCTGCTGCAGGACGTGCTCTACATCGGCGACCTCGACGAAAACGGCCTGCAGAAGCGCCCCACCGATTTGCACGCCTACCTCACTGCCCAGCTGGAGCTGCACCGCCTCGCCGCCCAAAAGAAAGGCATCGCCCTGGTTCTGGACTTGCCCCCCACACCCCTGCAGGCCCGCCTGCACCCCGAGAAGTTTGGCCGCGTGTTCGACAACCTGCTCGGCAACGCCCTCAAGTTTACGCCCGCCGGCGGCACCGTCACGGTGGGCGTGCGTGCCCACGAGGGCAAAACGCTCCTCACGGTGCAGGACACCGGTATCGGCATCCCCAGCCGCCTCCACCACACCCTCTTCGACAAGTTCAACCCCACGCGCCGCGCCGGCCTGAACGGCGAGAAGACCACCGGCCTTGGCCTGTTCATTGCCAAGCAAATCGTGGAGCTCCACGGCGGTCACATATGGCTCGAAAGTCGCGAGAAAGAAGGCACTACCTTCTTTGTTGAATTAACCTGAAACGTGAGAATACGCTAGCTTTGCCCCGTCAGCGTGTTGGAACGTCCGTGCCGTCGTTCCAAGGCCCGATAGCTCGTGTTCCGCTTCCGATGATAAAACTCTCCAGCGTGCTGCTGGTCGACGACGACCCCCGCACCAACGACCTCAACGAACGCCTGCTCCAGCACCTCGGCGTGGCCGACCGCTACCTCGCCGTCAACGACGGCGTCGAGGCCCTGGCCGCCCTGGAAGACCTTGCCGCCGAGGCCCTCCCCAGTAGCCCCGTGCTGGTACTGCTCGACGTGAAGATGCCCGGCATGGATGGCATGGCTTTCGTCGAGGCTTACCAGAAACTGCCCGAGGAGCGCCAGCAGGCCGTGGTCATCGTCATGCACACCGCCTCCATGAGCTCCGTCGACCTGGGCCGCATCGAGGCCCTGCCCATTGCCGGCCTCGTCAGCAAGCCCCTTACCAAGGAAAAGCTCGACACCATCCTGCAACTGCATTTTCAGCGCCACTTTCCGGCCTAGTCCCGACTCTAAACGCCCGCATAAACCCAAACCTACCACGAGCGGACTATCTGGCCCGCTCGTTTCGTTTTCAAGTGGCTGGCCACACCCGGCCACGTGCTGCTTCTTTCATATCCTTGGCCTTTGTTAAAAGTTTGGTACAAAAGTTAATCGCCAGCCTGTACCAGAAGGCTTGGGTGGTTCATCGGCAGGCTAAAATCCGCCTCATGGGTAGCCTGTTACAGCTGGTAGGGGTTCTTCTTCCTCAGGGGCGGATTTACACGCCAAGCATGTAAATCCGCCCCTGAGGAAGAAGAACCCCTTATAGCAGCCACTTCCAATTGCACGGGCCGGTCGCAGTTCTTGCTGGTTTTTACCGCACGGCCTCAAAAGCCCCCGCCATCAGCTCCTGCTCGGTGCGCGAGAGCTGATACCGGCTCGCCACGTCCGGCCACTGCCGCACCGCGGCCACGACCTGCGCGAGCACGGCTTCGGCCTGCATGGCTGACAGGCGGAAGTAAGGCGCGACCTCCCGGGCCAGGTCGAGGTCCAGCGCATTGTCCGTTTCGGAGATGTTGAGTTTGAGGCCCTGCCCGTAGCGGATGGGGTTCAGGTCGAATGCCGGCGAGAGGCGCCACCCCCGGGGCGTGAGTAGAAAGCCGTGGTTGCGCAGGTGGTCGTCGGTGTTGGACACGCAGATGTTGAAGACGATGCGCCGCCAGAGCTCCGTGGGGTCCTCTCAGGAAACGGAAAAAATAGCACGTTAAGGAATTGAACCGGGCGCTTAGGACAAAACTCACTCGGCTTGCTTGCCCGCAGCCGCTTTGCGATGACTATGGCCTTGGTTAAAATTTTAGTCCAAAAATCGCATTTGGCGCGATAATATTCTGTCTGCCGGCAATCTATGGTCAGACGCAGCAAATGCTACGCCAACTCCCACGCCGAACCCTTTTGGAGCCACTTCAAGGTCAAATTGCTCGACGGCGGTCACTTCCATGACCTTGCCGAAGCCAAGCTCGAAGTCAGCCACCACATCGCCTGTAACAACGCCGAGCGCCGACATTCTGCCCTCGACTACTTAGCTCTCAACCAGTTCGTAATCCAACTCAACAACACGTCCTTGTTGTGTCTGGCTTAGCTAAACCACCTCAGTACTGTCACCAATCCGGCTAACTGATTAAATAGGGCCGCCCCACACTATTTGATGTTTTATCCAGTTCAAAAGATAATTAGTAAAATCCAGAAAAAGAACTTTGATTTGGCTGCCTGATTTGCTACACCTTTCTGATACTATGAAACCAAACTTTGCGCGGCTCGCCCTCTCAGCTTGGGCCAGCTTGCTGGGCCTGCTGCCCAGCGCCTATGGTCAGACGGTGAGCACCGTGGCTGGCACCGGCATGGCCGGAAACGTAAATGGCCCAGCCGCCGCCGCGCAATTCAACCAACCGTATGGCGTGGCCTCCGACAGCGCCGGCAACGTGTATGTGGCCGAGCCTAACCACCACCTTATTCGTAAAATCTCGCCCCAGGGCATGGTGAGCACCCTGGCGGGCAGCGGCTTTCCGGGGCACTACAACAGCCCCATCGGCACCGATGCCATTTTCTCCAGCCCGCAGGAAGTTATTGTAGCGCCCAACGGCGACCTGTTGATTTCCGACTCCAGCAACGGCAGTATCCGGCGCATCGATAAAAATACCGCTGCTGTGACTACGGTGGCCGGCACCGGGAGCAGCGGCTTCCTGGATGGGCCGGTCGGCCAGGCCCGCTTTCGTACCCCTGTCGGGCTGAGCGTGGACCAAAGCGGCAACTTGTACGTTGCCGACGCGGATGCTTACCGCCTTCGCAAGGTGGCTGGGGGAGTCGTCAGTACCGTGGCCGGCAGCGGGGTGCGTGGGCACTTGGACGGCCCCGCCGGCAACGCCCGCTTCTGGGGCCCGACGGGCCTGGCGACCGACACCAGTGGCAACGTGTACATCGCTGATTACGTCGGCAATCGGATTCGCAAGTTTGACCCCCTAACCAATACCGTGAGCACCCTTGCCGGGAACGGCACTGCCGGCTACGTGGACGGTCCACTTAGCATGGCCCGCTTGTCTCGCCCCCTGCGGCTGGCTTACAGCACGCTTGAAAACACGCTATACGTACTGGAACAGGGTAATAATCTGGTACGGAAAATAAACCTTAGCACATCAACTGTCAGTACGGTGGCTGGCAGTGGGCAGCCTGGATTTGCCGACGGGCCCTCCCTGACGGCGCAGTTCGACCAGCCCTCTGGTCTGGCGCTGGACGGTACAGGAGCACTTCTGATTGGCGACACCAATAACCACCGCATCCGGCGCGTGAGCGGCCTGGTGCTGGCGACCCGGGCGCCCACGGCGCAGTTGGCTCTGGCCCCGGAACTGTGGCCCAACCCGAGCCCTGGGCAAAGCACCCTGCGGTATTACTTGCCCACCGGTGGGCGGGTCACCTACACCCTGCTGGACCTGGCTGGCCGGGTGGTGCAGCACGTGCCGCTGGGCTGGCAGGCTGCCGGCTGGCATACCTGCCCGGTTTCTACACCAGGTGCTGCGGCCGGAGCCTACCTGCTGCGGCTACGCACCCCCGCCGGCACGGGCACATGCAAGCTACTGGTGCAATGAGTGTTAAACAAAGATTTCATCCGTTTCCAATTTCACCTTACCCCCTTTTTGCTCATGAGGCAGCTTTACCGCCATCTTTTGCTCTTAGCCCTCGCGCTGGGCAGCAGTACCCATGCCCTGCACGCGCAGGAGCGTTCCTATGAAGCCGTGCTGGATGAAAAGGGCACCCCCCTGCGCGTCAAACACGAAATCATCGTGCGCTTCGACCCGCTCCATGTGAACGGGTTTGCCATTGACAATCCAACCAAAGTAACCGGAGCACTAATAGATTTTGTGGACGGGGGTACCGTGGAGCAATTGTCCTCACTGGTGGGCCAGGACTTGTCCGCAGTATCCACGTTCAAGATTTTTCGCAACCTGACTACCCTTGATACCCTTTCCATCGGCCGTGACAACGTGCCCGTACGCATCCCGCCCCTGTGGTCGGCATTTGTACTACGGCTACCCAACTGGCTGGATGAGCAAACCGTGTGCGACAACCTGAACCAGGCCAGCGGTCTGGTCATTTACGCGCACTTCAATTTCATAGCCCAGCCAGCGTCTACCAACCCGCCCTGGCCGAAGACCCACGACCCTTTCTATGTGACAAACCAGGCCAGTCTTCACGCCACGGCAACCTACCCCGAGCCAACTGATGTTGCGAACCGCTTTCACGTGAATGTAGAGCCGGCCTGGCAATACGTACCCTTCGGAATCTCCACTATTAAAGTCGGCATCATGGATACGGGCATCGACGGCGGCCATCCCGATTTGGGGGATGGCACCACCGCCGGCTCGCGTGTGCGTGGGGGATGGGATTACGTAAACCAACAGCCCTTCACCCTTAACTCAGATACTTGGCAAGGCGACGCCAGAACGAGCGGCGGCTTCTTCTGGGGGCACGGCACCCAGTGTGCCGGTATCATCGGGGCGCTTCGTAACAACCAGGTAAGCGGTGGGACCACCTACGTAGGAGTAGCAGGCATTGCCAGCGGCGTGAGCCTCTACTCGCTGCGCATATTCGGCAATAGCCCCAGCGACCCTCTGTGGAACTCATCAGTCCCAAGCAGTGCTTTCGCGGGCATGGACCGGGCCGCCGAAGGGATTCTGGACGCCGCCCTGAACACGGGCCGCGCCCGCAACTATGGGGTGCATGTAATGAACCACAGCTGGACCGCGCCCTCCAGCACTTCTAACCTAACCTTATTAGAAGAGGCCGTCAAGACCGCTTATTCCAATAAAGTGGTAATGGTAACGGCCCGGGGCAATGCTGGTAACAACGCTGCTTTATTCCCGTCCTTTTACCCGGAAGTAATCAGCGTGAGCGCCACCGGAAGCAACGGAAATATAAAAACCTCCACCAATGGCTCCGGCCCCGACGATTTGTACGGTAGCAGCTATGGCCCGGATGTAGACCTGGCCGCACCCGGCACGCACGCGCTGGTGTACACCACCCAAACCCGCTACCGACCCAGTGGTACGCCTCCGCCTGCTGTTCCCTACGACGTGTTTAATGGCACTTCGGCCGCCGCACCACACGTAGCCGGTGCGGCAGCGCTGCTGCTTAGCTACCACAGCACGAAGCCTTCCCCCCAAACGCTGCACCCCGAGGACGTATTGGAAGTGTTGAAAAAAACCGCACGACCCAAAACGGTCAGCCCTTATTCCGGAATATCCGTCAGCGACCTGTACGGCGCGGGCCTGCTGGACGTGGGCAAGGCAATACAGTGGACCCGAGGCGGCTATCAGCTCCACCAGCTGGCAGGCACCGACGCCGCCAATGCCACGCGCACTACGATAGCCACCGGAGTTAAGCTGATACTTGCAAATCGCGTAGGCATGCTCAACGCGGAAACCTACACCGGTGACGTCATTCGCTCTGTCGTGACTGCCTCGCACAACGTGGGCCACTTGACCATCAAAGGGGCCTGGGCCCGTAACAGTGCGTCGGTTCCTTATGGGATACGGCCAAGTTTCGTGATTGGACCAGATACTTATTATCCAGTCTTCCCTTACCCAGGCATAACGCTCTCCGCTCCTACTACCACCTCGGCAACCCTGACGGGCTACTTCTACCATTTCACTAGCGGTCCACTCGGTCCGCTTGATGTGTGGCTGCCTTATAATCCGAATGTGACCAGCAATGACTACGCCTACACGGTCTGGACGAGCGACCCCTACCATTTCGAATTTCGGACGGCGCCCGGCGATGAACCCGGCACAGCCGGCGCAAGTACGTCGGCGCGGACCTACCCGAACCCAAGTAGCCGCGAGGCCTGGGTCGATTTCGGGGCGCAAGCCAGTGGAGAGCAGGCCCGACTGGAGCTGCAAACGCTTGCCGGCCAAACGGTGGCGGCATGGCAGCACACCGCCACCGCAGCCGGACGGCAAACCGAGCAGCTACCGCTGGCTAAGCTGCCGACGGGGCTGTACCTGTGTCGTGTAACGACGCCCAGCGGGGTGAGCGTCGTACGCATTGTGAAGGAATAAGCCGTGTAGCTCACCGGCTTGCGGCGCTCCCGGGAAAGTAGATGAGTTGTCGGGCCCAGGTTTAATACCAGCCCCGACAACCCTCGCCGCCTGTCGAGTTGCCTGGCTGCCGCTCGCGCAATGTTTGTAATACCCGCGTGTGGCGTTGTTTTTGCTTGCCGCTTGCGCTCAGGGAAACGCCGTTTTGCTTGGCATTCGGTCTCACGGGCAAGCCACGAGACCCGCGGACAAGGCCTCATCCGCTTACCTGGAAATACGTTAACCAGGGTTGCCCAGAGTGGGTGGCATAGCTTCCTGACCCGCTTCGTACCAAGCCTTGTTGCCGGGCGTGTCGCACCGGAAAGCCTGCTTTTAGCAGGCTTTTCTTTATTACCCTACTTATTACCCGCTCCCTATGAAACCCTTCCCCTTTACTCCCTCTTATTTTGATTGCCGGGGCCTGCTGGTCGGGTTGCTGCTGTTGCTAGCCGGGCTGGGAGCCCGCGCCCAGGCCCCGGCCTGGCAGTTGGCCGTGGGCAACAACCCGGCCGACGGTCGCTGCTTTATCCACAAGACGGTCACTGACGCCACTGGCAACGTGTACGTGACCGGCGGATTTACCCAACAAATTACCCTGGGAAGTCATACCGTCACCAGCGCAGGCGGCACCGATGTGTTCGTAGGCAAGTGGAGCCCAGCGGCGAGTGACTTTGTCTGGGTCCAACGGGCCGGGGGACCGGCCGACGACCGCAGTTCTTCCCTGGCCGTGAATGGCGCGAACGTGTACCTGGGAGGTACTTTCGAAAGCGACACAGCCCGCTTCGGTAGTCTCTTTCTGGTGAATGAAACCCTGCCGGGCGCGCGGAATCGTACCGATGCCTACGTGGTCAAGCTCACCGACGCAGGCGGTGCTGCCGGCTTCGTGTGGGCGCAACGGGTTGGTGGGACCGAAAACGACGGGATATATGCACTGGCCGTGCGCGGCACGGATGTATACGTGGCGGGAATTTTTGACGGCGCCCGGCTCAACGTGGGCGGCAGCGTGCTGCTAAACGCCGGCAGCACCGACCTGTTTGTGGCCAAACTCAGCGACGCCGGCAGCACGGCCCGCTTCGAGTGGGCCCGGCAGGCCGGCGGTACGAGCTACGACATTCCAATCAGCTTGGCAGTAAGTGGTCCAAGCGTATATCTGGTGGGCTATTTTGCCAGCCCCACGGTGAGCTTCGGCAGCAGCAGCCTGACCAATACCATCGGTAACTCGTTTCTCCCCAATGCCTTCGTGGCCAAACTGACCGACGCGGGCGGCACGGCCAGCTTCGAGTGGGCCCGGCAGGTAGGAGGAATAGGAGTTCACGAGGGCACGGCCCTGGCAGTACAGGGCACGAGCGTATACATGGCCGGCATCTTCACGGGCTCCGCGGACTTTGGCGGCATTGCCCTAACGGCCTCAGGGGAGGACGTATTTTTAGCCAAGCTGACCGATGCTGGCGGCACGGCCAGCTTCGGCTGGGCCCGGCAAGCCGGCATTGCCAGCCCCAGCAACCGGGCCGCCGTTTCAGGCCTGGCTGTGAGCGGCACCAGCCTCTACGCGGCCGGTATGTTCTATAGCACGGCCGACTTTGGTGGCAATCCGCTGGTTAGTGCCGGGGAAGGCGACCTATTTGTGACCAAACTCAGCGACGCGGGCAACAGCGCCCGCTTTGAGTGGGCGCAGCGGGCCGGCGGCACGGGTCTGGATGTAGGTACGGGGCTTTCCCTGAGTGGGTCGCGGGTGTATGTGAATGGCTATTTCATGAGCCCCACGGCCACCTTCGGCAGCCATGCCCTTAGCGGTAACGGGACGTCGGGCAGAGCCTCTGCCTTCCTGGCCTCGCTGACCGACGCTACCATGACTGCCACAGCCACAACCCGGCCGGGTGACCAGTTGGAACTCTTTCCTAACCCCGCCCGTGCCGCCACTTCGATAGGGCTGCCGGCCGTGCCCGGCGGGGCCCTGGCCACGCTCACGCTCACCGATGCCCTGGGCCGCACCGTGAGCACGCACCCAGTACAGCTGCTCCCGCGTAGCTCATCCTTTGCTTTGCCTCTTATCGGCTTGGCCCCGGGGGTGTACTGGCTACGGGTACAGTCTACTGCTACCCAGGCCATGCAGCGTCTGGTAGTGCAGGAGTAAAGCTGGTTGCCCTGGCTTGTAATGGCGGCCGCATCTTGATTCCGCTTCACCTTCACTGCCACCTCTTCCACCGGCAAAAGGTAAGCGAGTAAGTACCAGCGGGCTTTATGCGCGCTTATTCCTCAATCCTTGCCAGGGGTTCTTGTTGCAAACGGGCGGATTTATACGCTAAGTGAACAATTGTTTGATTTTCACCCCACTGTAGACTCTTTTCTGATGCGCAATCAAAAAGGAATACTTTCTGACTAGGTCAACGCACCCTTTGGATTGCTTGGAATCGCCCTTTTTCGGCTTACTCTCTGGCTACCCTTTCTGATAACAGGGCTTAGCGTGTAAATCTGCCCGTTTGCAACAAGAACCCCTCTACAGATGGGACCTGAAACAACTGCTGGTTCAGGTACAAGCAATTCACGCACATAAGCACGTTTTGCACGAGCCATTTGCAGTTATCTGCGACCTGCTGCTTTTCCCGCCAGCATAGTGGAACTGCGCGTTCTTCCCATAAAACACGGCGCGGACAACCTGGGTGGTAATTTCCAACTTGCCGAGTTGGTCGTTGATGCGCTTGCGCAGGTTCTGCTCGTCCATGTAGAGAGCAAAAACTCCGTGCGTAAGGCTCGGCCCAGTTCGCGCAGCACCAGATAAAGCGGGTGATGCTGGGAGTAGGAGTTGGCCATAGAATACCAGTTGCATTGACAGTTGGACCTGACCTTTAAGGAAGACCAGTCGCGCTTACGAGCAGACCATGCAACCCTTAATGCCAACATCTTACGCAAAACCGCCCTCTACTTGCTGACCCAGGACCCACAGCCTATTAGCCTTAAACGAAAGCGAAAACAAGCAGCCTACGACATGAGTACCTACTCTAGATTGCCTGATATTTGGTGCGGAAGCCCTATTAAATACAATGTTATTTGCAATAGATCACTTGATTATATTTATATTTGGCCACCTTTTTAACAGGCGAAAGCCTAGTTTAATCCTCTACTCATTATGAAAAATATTATCATTCAGTACCAGAAAGCCCTTGTAGTTCCCTTTATTGCCTTTGCATCGGCTCTAAGCGCTTGCAACAAGCAAGAGCCTGAACCTAATCCGACCGTTACCGCTGTTGAGCCAGCTATTGCTGCGGAAGGCATGACGGTGACGGTGACTGGTTGTAACTTCAGTGCGGTTCCCAGCCGAAACGAAGTCACCTTTAATGGGTTCCCAGGCACCATTCTCTCGGCCTCATCCAGCGCCTTATCAGTTGTCGTACCAGCCAACGCGTTCACGACGGCAGAAGTACCTGCCGCTGAAGTATTTGTAAAAACAGGCACCCGGAGCTGCTCACGAGCAGTTTTACTCAAGTCTCCGCTTTATCCCCAGATTGTGTCGGTCGCTCCGGCTAGTAGCAGGGCTGGCGATGTCATCAACATTAGTGGCCAAGGCTTTAAGGCAAACCCCGCAGAGAGTGCGGTGCTGTTTCCTGGAGCAAACAACACTGTAATACAAGCTTCCATTCGCGCAGCAAGTAGCAGCAGTTTACAAGTAATAGTACCTGCTGGAGCTATTAGCGGCAACGCACGGCTCATAACCTATTTTAATACGACAAACACCAAGTCTGTTACAGAAATCTTTCCAGTCACCATAAACCCTTAACCCTCACCGTACACCTTTTCTCTAATGAAAACACCTTTCACTCAATCACAAATGGCTCATTATTCGTCGCGAGTTTGGCAACGGACTGTATCTACCTTGACTACGACTCTTTTCTTGGCAGGTATGTTCCTGTCAGGTAGTGTCGATGCCCAAGATGCCAAGGTAGCAATTCAACCAATTTCCACATCTTCTCAACCTCAACTCAAAGACGGGCCTGGTGTCGACCCTTGCTCGCTCGTTCCTGGTTTTTCGGTAAACCTGATTCGCCAGAACTTTAGAGCTAATGATTGCGGCCCCCGCATCATTACTGCTTCAGTATGTAATGGTGTTGGCCCATTTAAGTATTCATGGAGTGCTAACCCGTCTAGCAATGTCACGCTTGGCAACACAGCATCCATCAGTGTGTCGCCCCAAGTACCCACGGAATTCGAAGTAACAGTTCGTGATGAGGGCACAAACCCTTACCAATTCGCAATTGCAAGGGTCCTCGTGACTCCTATTATCACAGGTGCTATCAGCGCTTGGGCAACTAATGTTCTGACCCCGAATGGTGACGGCATAAATGATACCTGGCAGATTCGCGACAACACTCCTAACCGTGGTACTGGCCCATTGAATGCCTACGGGTACAGGTTGCGCATATTTGACAGATGGGGCGTAAAGAAGCTAGAGCGTAGCTACACTGACACCCGAATTAATTCCGTTGGGCTTATTGGTGGCCAGATTCAGTGGGATGGCCGTGACGACAATGGCGTAGGCTGTGTGGATGGCGACTACTATTATCGAGTAGATTTTTACAACTGCAGCCTAGGCTGCTCATGTTCGCAAACACACACGGATTTCATACAGGGCTGGGTATCCATCTTCGCCAGCAACTACATGCGAGCTGCTTCAAACGAGCCTACTCCCTTTACATCTACTGAATTAGGTGTTTATCCCAATCCAGCAAATGAAAAGGTCGTAGTTAACCCCTACATGGTAGCTGGTCTCGACGCAGCCGACAACCGTGCAACAGCACCGCGACATTCAGTACTATACAAAGTCGAACTACTCGATAAAACGGGGCTAGTTCGCTACAGCGGTTCAGCAACCAAACAAGCCGTAGAAATTGACACCAAGTCATTAGCCAACGGAATCTACTTCCTGCGTATTATTGGCGACAAAGGCGATGCCATTACCAAGCAAATCGTAGTTGACCATTCCCGGTAGTCATACCATTCGTTTAGCTACAACAAGAAGGCCGACGCATTTGATGCGTCGGCCTTCTTGTTATTAAACAGCTTCAAAACCTCACTGTACTTGTATCCTTACCAGTTCCGTACCGGACGCAAGTACTATTTTAAGCACATATACTCCTGCGCTGAGTCCTCGAACATCTAGAGTTAGTGTAGATGCCTTGGTGGGCACCCGCAAAACAGTTTTTCCTTGTAAATCCAAAAGACAAATCTGTTGTACCTGAGTATCAGCTGGGATCGACAAATGCAATAGGCCTTGAGTAGGAACGGGCCAGACCTGCACCCTAGGATGTGCCAGCCGGGCTTTCGTTGTAAGCACATTAAAATCCACTAAACGAGTTAACCCGGCAATTTCATCCCCTGTTACCCGGGTAAAGGAGCCAGCTGCAACAATCGCTCCATCGGGCTGAACAATTAGTTGCTCCACATTCGCATTAGGTCCACTGGCACCAGTATAAGTCATGTCGCTAGTGCCATCTGCCAGGAGCCGTAGTGTGCCAGCATTGCCACTCGGTGAGGACGGAAGAAAAGAGCCGCCTAGTAGCACGCGGCCATTGGGCTGTACTGCTAGGCAGTTCAGATTCACAACCCCTGTCAGACGGGCAATAAACCCGGCATCTACTGTTCCGCTAGGCAGGAGCTTTGCCACACCCGCAGTCGGAACGGTACCGTACGAAGTAAAATAGCCACCCACGTAGATATTTCCGGCGGCATCGAGGGCCAAGGTGCCTCCAGCACGCGGAGCCGTGACAGGGGTTAAGGAAAACCCCGGGTCTCGTGGGCCATCAGGAAGCATGCGCCAGACCAAAACGGATTGATTCATTAGGGTCGTTTGACCGGCTACCACAATTCGACCGTCTGGCTGGACCAATAAAGATTCTACGTCAGCGGGCTCAGCGGGCTGAAAACTCAAGTCTTCTGAACCAGTTGCCCCATTTAATCGGCTTAAATACTGAACATTGTTAGGGCCCACTAAATTGAATTGACCCAAAACAAGTACGTGGCCATTCGGCTGCAAGGCTACTTGGCGCACATAGGGAGTCCCCAGAGGCAGTGATTGCGAAGATGGAACAAATGAATTATCTAATGCTCCGTTTGGCAGAAGTCGACCAATAGCTAGCCTAGGGCCACCGCTCAATTGGTCAAACCTGCCGCCTACAACTACTTTGCCGTCCGGTTGCAATGCCAGCGTATTGACTAACCCGTTAGCCGTTGCTGTGAAGGTTGCGTCGGGGCTGCCATCAGAATGCAGACGAGCCAAGTTAGCCGCAGCTAAGCCATTTATCTCGTTGAAGTTGCCGCCGACGATGTATTTTCCATCTGGCTGCCGCACGACCGCACGTACTTGACCCAGTTGCTGAATGGGTGGGGCAAAACTTATATCCCGGCTACCATTTCCGTTTAAAAGCGCGGTATTTGTTAAAATTTGGCCGTTACCTAATGCTTGCAAGGAAGACGGGGCTAAGTCTTCGTTCAGTAAAGACGTAACGCTTGTAAAAGAATTGTCCAACAATCCGCTTGGCAGCAGCCGAACCACCCGCCCAATGCCAGCTCCATCGTAGGTTGATGCTTCTGTACCAACCAATATCTTGCCGTCTAACTGCAGTATGACAGGCTCTGTACTAGATAGAAAGCTAAAAAACCATCGGTTAAAATTGCTGCCTGTTTGAAAAGTAGGGTCAACCAAACCTGTAGGTAGCAACCGCATCAGTGGTAACCAGTTGCCGGACGCTCCCGAATTGAGCCCGGCCGCTACCAGTACATTGCCATCGGGCTGTACGCCAAAGCCCGCAACATAAACAGCAGCAGGCATAGTGGGAGGAGTAAAACTGGTATCCAGTCCTCCACTTGTTGACAAGCGAGCGATGCGGTTAACCGGTTGGCCACCTACTGTAGTAAAATCCCCTGCGATTATTATTCTGCCATCAGCCTGTAGTGCCAGCCTAGTGCCCGCCCCATTCAGACCGCCATTTGGAATGTGAAAGCCCGTGTCGATGCTCCCATTGGCATTTAACCGAGCCACGTATTCCATCGGTTGCCCGTTGACTTGCGTAAACAGCCCAGTAGCTAGAATTTTTCCATCCGGCTGTAGCAGCAGATGCTGTACGGCACCATTAAAACCGCTGCCCACATTAAAACTGGGGTCAGGTGTACCATCAGCTTCTAAACGCATTAGCGCAACCCGGGATACCCCTCCTAGTGTTAGAAATCCCCCTCCGCGCGCAACAAGCAGGAGTCGCCCATTAGACAAGGGTAAAACTTGGTCAATTGTTCCTTGTAACCCAGCTGTATTTGTAGCAAATATCTGGTCGACTTGATTACTCCCCGCAAGCAAACGAACCAAGCCAGCAGATACGCTGGTGCCTGCCGTGAAACGGAAATCACCCAGAATAATGCGCTTGCCATCTGGTTGCTGAACAACTTGAACGGCTCGCCCTGGTGAGAAAAGCGCAGTAGGATAAAATCCCAAGTCAAGTAATGGCCCCTGCGCATGGCAATAAGAGCCAATCCCAACAAGTAATACAGTGAGTAAGGTGACAGCCAGAATTTTAGTTGTTTTCATGTGAGGTGAGGTAGATGAGGTAAAACTTTCAACTAAATTTACGCTTTCCCCTTGCGTCTTCGTAGCAACAGAAAAACAGGGTCCTTAGGGGCCAAAGTTGGCCTTGGCTAAAAGTTTAGTGCAAAAGTTAATCGGCAGCCTTGGCCGCGGCCGTCTTGCGGTGGGCATGGATGACCACCTTTCGGTGACGTAAGTACTTGTAGAGGGTAACCTTGGAGATGTTCAGGCGCTGGGCAATCTCGTTGACGCCGAGCTGTTGCTCGCGGTAGAGCGTCTCGGCGATGATGGCCGTGCGTTCGGCCTGCTCGGAGAGGCCCCGCTGGCGGCCGCCCACCCGGCCCCGCGCCCGCGCCGAAGCCAGCCCGGCGTGGGTGCGCTCGCGAATCAGTTCCCGTTCAAATTCAGCCAGCGAGGCGAACAAGTTAAACACGAGCCGGCCCTGGGCGGAGGTCGTGTTGATGGCATCGGTCAGCGAGACCAGGCCCACGCCCCGAAACTCGAGTTCGGCCACCATATCCAGCAAATGCTTGAGCGAGCGGCCCAGGCGGTCGAGCTTATAAATATAGACGGTATCGCCTTTGCGCAGGCTGGCCAAAAGGCGGTCTAATTCCGGGCGGGCTTTGGTGGCTCCGGAAGCCTGTTCCTGGAAGATGGTTTCACACCCGGCCTTGTGTAAGGCATCGAGTTGCAATTCCAGATTCTGGTCGCGGGTGGAGACGCGGGCGTAGCCGATTTTCATGGGTCAAAGTACAGTTTATCCGTTGCGAAGGTACCCATATTTGTACTTTGATTACTGAACAAGTTTTCTGTACCAAATCGGCTGGTTTTGGCTTCGCTTTCTCGGGCCACGGGTGGGTGGCTAGATTGTACAGAAATACGTTCGTGGCTGTTGCAGAACCAGTTTTCGTAGAGGGAAGATGCAAGGCAAGAAGCTGTTTCTCGACAAAGAGGTGACGCGCTTTC
>NZ_BAABGZ010000079.1:0-145472 GCF_039541835.1 Hymenobacter saemangeumensis
ACGTTTGGCAGGGTGGGGACTGTCTTTCATGACATTCGAAAGATAAGACCCTATTCTGTCCATGATTACCCGACCACCTCAGTCTTCCGTCAGCAGATAGGCCACGCAGAGGTTTTCTATCAGGGCGTTGGCTACCGGCTTGTTGATTTCGCTTTTCTTGTCATTCCAATTGGCACTGAGCAAGTACTTCTCCCAGGTGGCTATCACAGGAGCCAGCTGCTGCTTGTCGGGGCGGGGCTGGGTAAGCATGGCCGACAGCACCGCAACGTTCTTGGAGATTTCTCCATAAGCCGGAATGCCGCCTTCCACCGTATTCACCACCACTTCGATAGGGAAGTCATGCGGATTCAGGTCGTAGTCGATGCGTCGTAAAACTCCCCTGAGCAGGTAGTCGCCTTTTTTGGGAAGGTAGGTGTTGTCCACGTAGTCGTTCAGCGCCCCTACGCTTTTGAAGTCCGGGGTGTCCTCGTAGTCGCCGTAGCTACGGTGGGACGCCAGCAGCGTGTTGTTTTTCAGGTCTATCAGCTCATACCCGCAGTTTGCCCGGTAGGTGATGGTGTAGTGGAAAGTAGGCGCCTCCTTGCTGCCTGCCTGCAGCAGATTTCGTTTGGCGATGTAGAAGCTCCGCACTTTCACCTTCAGCAGCAGGTCGGCACTTCCTTCGGTTCGCTCCAAGCCTTTAAGCAGGGGCGCCTGCTCTGGCGTGAGCGGCCTTTTGCCGAAGTCGTACTCTACCTTGTAAGTCTTGTAGCGCGAAGCCAGCTCAGCCTTGGGCGACTTATGAAAAGTAAACAGCGTTTTGGTGTCGATTATCTTTTGCGCATACAGCGGCTGCGACAGCAGCAGGGCGGAGCCCAGCAGCGCACCCGGTATGAAACGGGAGAGTAATGATGGTTTCATCAGATGTAATACACTTTATTGCAGAGATATGTGGTTCTGCAAAGCTAATTGACAAGGCCATGGCTAACAAGCAGAGTGCTGAAATTAAGATTGATGATGCGGCAGGCTATTTTTGTGCTTTTACCACATGGGTATGACTGAAGAGGCTGCGCAATGAACCCGGGTAGGTCATTATTTACAATGATTCGTGGTCCCGTACTAATTTATTAGTTGTTTTCAGGCGCGAACGAATTCAGCTGGCATGAGCATTCGCGAACAACTTTTTATTCCCCAGCCAATGCAATGTCTTTGTACTGCGCTCAGGAGTATCAGTCAACGCCTGGCGGCTTATGCTTTCACGGGTGAGGTGGCTGTCAGAGCAAGGTGTTCGGCTGCTATGACGGAGCTTGCCGAATCAGTGGCCGCCGCGTCATTTGGGGTTGGCCGGGCCCTTGGTGACGTTTCTAACCCAACACCTGAAGGTGCAGGGCAGAGCGCTGCGTCCAGCAGCCCTGCCTGTTCGGGGCCATCATCGAATCGGTCGAACTTTGCAATGAATACAGGTGCGAGCCCGGCGTGCAGGCAAACCCCGTCTGGGACACCCCAACCTGGCCTGATGACTGGGGACTTCAATGAATAATAAGCAATGCGAGAATCAAACAACCAGCCTCCTGTGTCTGATAATGAAGCAGCGGCATCAACGCCACCGGTAGAGATGCGGCTCACGGCCGACGGCTCGGCTACGCTGTTTGTGCCGGCCCTCAACGAGCATTACCACTCCCGGCACGGCGCCCGGCAGGAGTCACTGCACGTTTTCATCCGGCTGGGGCTGCAGGCGCGGCTCGGTAGCCAGGCGGGCAGGCCGCAGCCCCTGCGCATTCTGGAAGTAGGCCTCGGCACCGGCCTCAATGCCCTGCTCACCTTGGCGGATGTTGACGGTAAGGATGCTGCTATCGAGTACGATGCCCTGGAAACCTACCCGGTGCCGCCCGAGCTGGTGGCCGCCCTGCAGCCGGAATGGGACGCGCTGGGGCCACCGCTCAGCGCCTTGTTTCAGCGCCTGCACGCCGTTGCCTGGAACGAGCCGGTAGCGCTGGCGCCGGGCTTCACCCTCACCAAGCTTGAGCAGGCGCTGGAAACGGCAAGGCTCCCGGCCGGGCGCTACGATGTTATTTACTTCGACGCCTTCGCCCCGGAAAAGCAGCCCGAGCTCTGGACGGAAAGCATCTTCGCCCAGCTTTATGGAGCTGCCGCGCCCGGGGCGCTGCTGGTGAGTTACTGCGCCCAGGGCCAGTTCCGGCGCAACCTGCGCGCCGCCGGCTGGCTTACCGAAAAGCTGCCCGGCCCCCCCGGCAAGCGGGAAATGACCCGGGCCGTGAAAAGCTAAGGCCCTGGTTGGCGCGGGGCACCTGACCCGCCGCGCCGGAGCGAACCAGACACAAGTCGTTCAACGAGTGCAGGCCAGAGGCCTGCGAAAAGTCGACACGGAGCCAAGCCCTTTGGGTACGACCCCGCGTAATCAGGGCCGAATGTACCCGGCCCAGCACATCAGCACATCAATTAATCAGCACATCAACCTTGTCTCGCAAATTCATCGAAACCGACGGCCCGCAGTGGGTGGAGGAAGGCATTATCAGCCCCGAGCAGTACGCCCGGCTGCTGGGGCGCTACCCAGAGCAGGAGCGCGCCATTGGCTTGCTGCCCCTGCTGGGCGGGCTGCTGGTGGGGCTGGGCATTCTGAGCCTGGTGGCCGCCAACTGGCAGGCCTTGCCGGAGCTGCTGCGCCTGGCCATTCTACTCTTCACCCTGCTGGCCGCCTACACGGCCGGCGAGCGGGCCCTGCGGCAGGGGCAGCGCCCGCTGGGCATCGGGCTGCTGTGCGTGGGCCTGCTCACGTTTGGGGCGGGCATTGTGCTTACCGGGCAGATGTACCACCTGGTAAGCCACGACGTGCGGGCGCTGCTGCTCTGGGCCCTGGCCGGGCTGGCGCTGACCTGGCTTTACCGCAGCCGCTTTCTGTTTCTGCTCACGCTGGTGATTCTGGGCGCGGCCATGGCCTACAGCGTGCACGAGTTTGAGGTGTATAGCTACGTGGGGCTGGGCCTGCTGGTGCTGGGGCTGGGCGGCTACTGGTTTCGCTACCCCGACAACCTGCTGGGCTGGGGCTTTTCCCTGGGCTGGCTCACGGCCATGGGCCTGCTACTCGACCATACCCATACGCCCTTTGTATGGCTGCTGCCCCTGCTGGGCCTGCTGTACGTGGCCGGCGACTGGCTGCCGCGGCGGCGGGAGGCCCTTGCCGTGCAGCTGCTGCCCCTGGCTGCCGCCTGGTTTGTGGCAGCATCCGTGGCGGCCAATGGGGAGGCTGAGTCGACCCTGGAAGTGCTGCGCAAGGCGGGTGGCGCCTACGCGCTGGCCTTGCTGGTGCTGCTGGGGGCCTCGGCCGCCGGCAAGTGGCGGCAGCGGGCCCTGCCCAGCCTCAGCGACTGGCTGATTTTCCTGCCGCTGTTTTTTCTGCCCGCGGGCCCGCTGGTCATTATCCTGCAGCTGCTGGTGCTCTACGCCTTTGCGGGCGCCGTGCTGTGGGCCGGCTACCGCGAGCAGTGGCGGGCCGAAGTGAATGCCGGCACCGTGCTGTTTATCCTGGCTTCGGCCCTGGCGTACTTCCGCCTCACCTGGGCTTTCCTCGACAAGTCGCTGTTCTTCATTGGGGGCGGGGTATTGCTGCTGGCCCTGAGCTGGTGGCTGCGCCGCCGCAACGAGCAGATACTGGCCCAGACACCCCCGCTTGCTGCTGCTGACGCCCATGAATAGCCCTTTCCCTACCACTCACCCTGCCACCCCAGGCAGCCGCCAGCAGCTGCGATTCCGCTGGCTGGTGGGTGCCCAGGCCCTGGTGCTGCTGGGCATTGCCGGCCTGGCCTGGGCCGCCGACCACTGGGGCCAGACCATCCGCCTGCGCACCCGGCCCGTCGACCCGCGCAACATCCTCTACGGCGACTACGTGCGCCTCAACTATGACATCAGCCGGCTGGACACCAGCCTGTGGCGCGGCCCCGGCCGGGTGCCCGACCGGGGCCGGCGCGTGTGGGTGCTGCTGCGCCGGGCCAGTCCGGCCTGGCAGGCCGCAGGCGTGTACGGCGAGGCCCCCGCCACCACCGCCGACCAGGTAGCCCTGCCGGCCCAGGTAGAAAACAGCTGGCGGGGCATCAGCCTGCGCTACGGGCTTGAGCGCTACTACATTCCCGAAGGCAGCGGCCAGCGCCTGGAAAAAGCCGCCGCCGATAGCGCCGGCCTGCTGGTGCGGGTGCAGGTGGCCTCCTGGGGCACCGTGCGCTTGCAGGGCGTGGAGCTGAAATAAAAAACACCACCCCGGGCCAGGCGTGGTCCGGGGTGGTGCAAGGTTAGGCAGTAAGCAGGGGCTCTACTGAATCTTGTAGGTAATGGGCACGGTGAAAGACACACTTACCTCGCGGCCGTTCTGCTTGCCGGGAATGAACTTGGGCAGGGTGTTAATGGCGCGCATGGTTTCCGCGTCCAGGGTAGAGCTCAGGCCTTTCACAATCTTTACGTCGACTACCTCACCACGCGGGTTTACCGTGAAGCTGGCGAATACGCGGCCTTCTACGCTGTTGCGGATGTCGACGGCGGGGTATTTCACCGCCTTCTGAATAGCTGCTACCACGGCTGCCAGGCCACCACCGCCCGGCAGGCTGGGCATCTGCTCTACCGACACGTAGATTTTGGTGTCAACGACTTCGGTAACGGGGCCCTCAATCGGCGTTTCTACTGGCTCGACAAATTCAGTAGGTCCGTTGGGATTGGTATATGTTACGGCGCCGGGGTCAGCTTTAAGCAGGTCGTCCTGGCTTGCCAGTCCTTCGGTTGTGGCGCGGCTGTCTTCCACAATAGTAGGAGGTGTGAACTGTATGGTAGTGGGCTGGTCAATCCGGGTTTGGGGCTGCACTATTTCTTCTTTCGGCAAAGGCGGAACAATAGGGTCTTCAATCAGCGGGGGAGCAATTGGGTCGTATATCGGCCCTTTTTTCTCAACAATGTCCGGATGCTTCTCCATCATCCGCGCCACAATGGGAAAGGAAATCAGGAGCAGGAAAATGGACGTGGCAATGAGCAGGGCCCGGGTCACGTGCCGGTCGTAGGTGGCCCGCAGCACGTAGGCGCCGTAGGCTTTGTTGCGGCCATCGAAAACGATGTCGTCGAGGCTGGCCGTGGCCAGCTGGGCATTATTCATCATAGTGCTGCGGTATTAAGAAGGTGGGAGTCGTCTTTGGTGATGTCGACCAGCGCGTACTTTTTCTGGTTGGTGATGTTCATCTCGTCGAGGATGTCGACCATGTCGCGGTACTGCGAGTCGGCACTGGGCTTTATCAGCACGATGGTGCCGGGGTGGCTGCGCTGGCGCTCCAGCAAGGCCTGGCGGATGCCGCTGGCGGCAAACGAGGTGCTGTGCAGCACCGGGGCGGCCACGGCTTGGTCGTGCGGGGCATTCAGGCCGAAGTAGTAGTGCACCCGGTGGTTTTTACCCAGAATGATGGTCATGGCCCGGCTCATGGCTACTTTCGACGACTCGCCCTTTACCGGCATGGTCAGGTCCATCACGTAGGGCTTGGCAAACGTGGTGGTGAGCATGAAGAAGGTGAGCAGCAGAAAAGCCAGGTCCACCATGGGCGTCATGTCCACCTTGAGGGAAGCTTTTTTTACCCGGGGCCTTCCCCCGTTGCCTGCTTCGCGGGGCTGTTGCTGAATCTCGGCCATGGCTTCTGCGCTTTAAGGTGATAACTGCCCTGTCAACGCTTTGCCTGAATGCCTTATTGTGAGATATTTAACCCGTATTTAATAAAAAATAAAATTGTAATAAAAGCAGGGCCGCGACGTTCGCGCGCGCGACAAGTACAGCCGCTACGCTGCTGAAAAAAAGCCCCGGCCTGTAATTGCTTCAGGCTAAAAGCGCCACACCCGGTCGGGCGTAATGCAGGCGTGCAGGGGCACATCGGTGGTCAGCACGTCGGCAATGCCGCGCACCGGGGCATCATTCAGCAGGTTCAGGCCGATAAGCTGCGTATCTGGCCGGCACTGGGCCAGAAACCGGTCGTAGAAGCCGCCGCCGTAGCCTACGCGGTGCCCGGCCGCATCTACGGCCAGCAGGGGCACCAGCACCGCGTCAAGCTGAGTGGGCAGCACTTCCGGCGCGTTAATAGGGTCGGGCACGGGTTCTTCAATGCCCCAGCGGTTGGCTCTCAACTGCCCCTCTGGCGTCAGCTCATAGTGCTTGAGCGAAACCCGGTCGGGCTGCACCACGGGCACGGCCAGCCGCAGGGGCAGCTGCTCGCCCCACACCCATCTGACGATGTTCCAGGTGTCGGGCTCGTTCTGCTTGTCCAAGGGTAAAAACAGGTGGAGCCACTGCCAGGCATTTACCGGAAACTCCCGAAACAACCGCTCGCGCAGCTTGTCGCTTCGGCGCGCCACGTCGCCGGATGATAAAGCCAGGCGGCGCTGTAAGGAGGTAACGCGCAGGTTAGATTTTAATAGGTTTTGCATGGCCCCTTGACGAGGCAAAGTTAGTCCTGCACTGTCACGTAGAAGCTCAGCTTGGGCTGCATGCCAGCCATTGCCGCGCCCACCGACAGCCGCTCCCAGCTGTCGTGGCTTACTTCCCGCAGGTAGATGTTGTTATTTGCGAAGCCGATGCCCGCCGAAAACCCGAGCCCCTTGTGCACTTTGGCAGCCGTGCCCCCGCCCACCCATTCAAGGGCCAGAAAAAAGTCTTCGTCCAGGATAAGCCTATCAGCGCGGAGGTCGAAGCTGAGGGTGCCCTGCTCGATGGCGCTGGTTTGCACCACGTCGCGGGTTAGCAGCTTTTGGTCGGTAGGCCGGCCCTTGGCGTCGAGCCGGTAGAGGTTGAGGCGGAAGGTGAGCGGGCCGACGTGGTTGTGGGCCACGTTGAAGTGGGCGCTGAGGATTTTGGTGGGCTTGCGCTTTAGGTAGACAACGGTGCCCATCTGGGCGCCCAGGTCTTTGGAGTCGAGCACCAGCGTTACGCCGTCGCCCTTTTTCGTAAAGCCCAGGGTGTGGGTGCGTCGAAACCCACTTTTGGCGCTTACCTGTACTTCGGCCAGCGCCACGGGTGCCGGGCTCAGCGCCAGCTGCGGCTGGGTGCTGAGCTGGCGCAGGGTAAGGTTGCGGGTGTCGTATCCCAGGCTGGAAATGCGCACCGTGTCGTTGGCCAGCCGGTCGGGGAAAGCCAGCTCAAACAGGCCCTGCTCGTTGCTGACCGTACCCAGCGCCTTGCCCACCACGCCGATGTTGACAAAAGGCAGCGCCTGACCGGATTTGGCATCGGTAATGCGTCCTTTTATGGTTTGGCCGAAGCCTGAGAAAGCGAAAATCAGGAAAAGGGGCAGGAGGAAAATGCGCTTCATTGCAGAAAGAGGAGAGAAAAGCCCAAGGCGATGGCAGCCTTGTGGCCCTCAGATGCAGGCCTGCGCGATGAGGTTGCCTGCCCATGAAGCTGAATTGCCGGCTGCGCCTTACAGCCAGTCGGTATCAACGTTGAGGCTTACTCCTCCTCCAGCACCGTGAACTCCAGCGCCAGCGGCTCAAACGCATCAATCAGCTGCTCAATAAAGCCAGGGTTGTTAATCAGGATGCTGAGCACGTTTTCGCTGCGCTCCTGCAGGCCGCCGTCCGGGAAAAGCTTGTCTTTGAGGGCGCCCAGCTGGCTGTAGGCGGTTTCGTGCTTGGTTTCGGCCGCTTTGCTCAGGCGCTTTTCCAGGCCGGCGAGGCTGGCGGCGGCTTTCTGCGCTTCAGCAGCTACGGTCTTCACCAGGGTAGGGTCGAGGCGCTGGGCCAGCTCCTGCACTTCGCGGAAGGTGGCGGCCAGGGCCTGCTGCTGCTGCTGCAAGCTTACTTCTTCCTGGCCCAGGGCCGCGCCCACCTGCTTTTTCAATTCCGGCAGCGGCTTGAAAAGGTCGAGCGAAGTCAGCCCCAGCTTGCGCAGCTTGCCGGCGTTGGCCTTGCCGACGTAGAGGGCCGAGTTGCGCAGCAGCACCAGGGGGAAGGGCACGCCGTAGGCCGCAAACACGTCCTTGAGCTGAAACCAGTAGGCTACTTCCGCGCCGCCGCCAATGTAGGCCAGGTTAGGCATCAGCATTTCCTGATAGAGGGGCCGCAGCACCACGTTGGGGCTGAACTGCTCGGGATGCTGCCGGGCCAACGCCAGCAGCTCTTCGCGGTTGTGGCAGCGGGCCGTATTGCGAATGGTGACTTCCACACAGTCGGCCCCGCCGGCGTCGGGCTCCAGCCGCTCCCGCTTGCCCTCCGCCGTCAGGAAAAACAGGTTGAGGGGGCGCGAGTACACCTGGGGCTTGTAGCCGGCAGCCAGCAGGCGGGCATTGGTGGCCTGCACGGCGTTGTTGGAAGCCTGCTCCGTAATCTCGCGCTCCAGCACCGGCACCAGGGCCTGCTTCAGCTCCGGCCGGTCGGCATCGAGCGTTACCAGGCCGTACTGCCCAAACAGCCGGTCAACAAGGCGGCGGGTGGCTTCGGCCAGGGTTGTGGCGCCTTCGTAGGCTTCGCGGAAGGCCGCCGGTACCTCCGGCGGCAGCTGGCTGAGCAGCTGCTCGCTCAGCCCATCGAGCGGCATGCGGCCCACCGGCCCGCCGGTGTTTGCTGCCTCCCAGGCGTAGCCCTTGCCAAACAGCGAGAAGTGGTTGATTTCGGCGAAGTCGTGGTCTTCGGTGGCCATCCAGTACACCGGCACGAAGTCGTGCTGCGGATACTTCTCCTTCAGCTGCCGGCTCAGCTTAATCACCGACACAATCTTGTAGATAAAGTACAGCGGCCCCGTCAGCAGGTTAAGCTGGTGGCCGGTGGTCACGGTAAACGTGGTGGGCTCGGCCAGCAGCAGCAGGTTGGCTTCAATGGCCGGCTCGGGGTCCGGGGCGTAGCCGTACTGCCGGCGCAGGGCATCTACCAGGCGCCTACGCGCCTCGGGCGTGTAGGCGGCTTTCTTCTCCTCCAGCTGCGCCGCGAAGTTTTCCAGAGTTGGAAAGCGGTGGTAAAAAGGTGCCAACTCCGGCTTCTGGGCCAGGTAGTCAGTCAGTAGGCTGGAAAACGAGTTGGTGGCGGCGTATGAGATTGTCTGAACCACAGGATTGGGACCGCAGATTATAACGGATTTGACGGATAAGAACGGATTCACATGGCGCAGTACCGCCTTGCGTTCGTAGTGAGGTGGCAAATGTCGGGGTTAAACAAAAAAGGCAGCCAGTCGGCTGCCTTTTGAGAATTAAATGTGGGCTATGGCACTGGCCTGAGCATAAAGCTAGGCACAGCAGAACTGCATGAAAGAGCGGAAAAGAATCCGTTCTTATCCGTTAAATCTGCGTCAATCTGCGGTTCACACCAGCTGCCCGTACAGGTCGAAGTCCGAAGCTGAGGTGATTTTCACATTGGCGAAATCACCCAGCCGCACGAAGGTGTCCTTCTCCACGGGTACCAGCACTTCGTTGTCTACTTCGGGCGAGTCGAACTCGGTGCGGCCCACGAAATGGCCGCTTTCCTTGCGGTCGAACAGCACCTTGTAGGTCTGGCCCACGCGGGCTTCGTTCAGCTCCAGCGAGATGCCCTGCTGCAGCTCCATGATGGCGTCGGCGCGCTCCTGCTTTACTTCGGCGGGCACGTCGTCCGGGAGGGTGTGGGAGTGGGTGTTTTCCTCGTGCGAGTACGTGAAGATGCCCAGGCGCTCGAAGCGGGTTTGCTCCACAAACTCGTACATATCCTCAAAGTCCTGCTGGGTCTCGCCGGGGTGGCCGGCAATAAGGGTGGTGCGCAGGGCGATGCCGGGCACCTTCTGCCGGATTTTGTCGACCAGCTCCACGGTGCGGCGCTTGCTGATGCCGCGGCGCATAATCTTGAGCATGTTGTCGGAGCCGTGCTGCAGGGGCATGTCGAGGTACTTGCAGATGTTGGCGCGCTCGGCCATCACGTCCAGCGCATCCATCGGAAACTGCGAGGGGTAGGCGTACTGCAGGCGAATCCAGTCGATGCCGTTCACGTCGGACAGGTGGCGCAGCAGGTCGGCCAGCTTGCGCTCGCCGTAGTGCTGCAGGCCGTAGTAGGTCAGGTCCTGGGCAATGAGAATGAGCTCCTTGGTGCCCATGCCGGCCAGGCGCTTGGCTTCCTTCACCAGGTCTTCGATGGGGCGGTCGACGTGCTTGCCACGCATGAGCGGGATGGCGCAGAACGAGCAGGGGCGGTTGCAGCCCTCGGCAATCTTGAAGTAGGCGTAGTGCCGTGGCGTCGTCACCAGCCGCTCGCCCACCAGCTCGTGCTTGTAGTCGGCATTCAGCACTTTCAGCATCTGGGGCAGCTCCAGGGTGCCGAAGTAGGCGTCTACCTGCGGGATTTCCACTTCCAGCTCGTCCTTGTAGCGCTGCGAGAGGCAGCCCGTCACGTAGAGCTTTTCCAGGCGGCCGGCTTCCTTCTCGTCGGCGTAGCGCAGAATGGTGTCGATGCTTTCCTGCTTGGCGTTGTCGATAAAGCCGCAGGTGTTGATGATGACGATGTTGGCGTCGGACTTCTCCGCCTCGTGCGTCACGTCGAACTGGTTGGCCTGGAGCTGGCCCATCAGCACCTCGGAGTCGACCAGGTTTTTGGAGCAGCCCAGGGTGATGACGTTAACTTTATTCTGGAGTTGATTTCTAACCTTCATAAATCACTGATTCGCGCTGATTGTATTGATTCCGCTGATTATTCTGCCTATTTGCAGCGCTGCTTCTGGGGGTGATAAAGCCTTCGAGAAAGGGTAAATGGTATCCGGTGGAGCCGGGCAGTGCTTTGCCGGAATGCAAATTTACGACGTAGCCAGTCCCCGCCCACCAGTGAGCACCGCATACACATCGGGCAGTACCCGGCGCAGCACCGCGCCAAAGGCTACGGCCACCAGCACAATAAACAGCGGCAGCAGCAGGTACGTGAGCAGGTGAATGTGTGGAATGGCCCGTCCGTAGCGCAACGCCAGCTCGGTGGCATAGTTCACCAGGGGCACGTGCAGCACATAAATTATAAAGGAGAAGCCCGTCAGCCAGCGAAACCAGCCCCGGGCCATGGCACTGCGCACCAGCCAGTCGAGCCCAAACCAGGCCGTGAGCATGCCGCTCAGCTCACCCAGGCGGTGCAGGGTTATCATGCCCAGCACCGTGGGCCACTGCAGCTCCGTTCCGGTCTGAAAAGCCAGCCAGGTTTTAAGCGCGGCCGTGCCTATCCACAGCGCGGCGCACGGCCCCAGCCGGAACCAGCGCGGCGGCGTTTGCACCTCGTGCCGGCTTCGCGCCAGCCACACACCCAGGCCAAAAAACAGCAGCCCCTCGCCCTGCACGAGCGGCAGCGGCAGCATGGTAAACCAGAGCACGCCCGCAATGCCGAAGTACAGCGCCGGGCGCCGCTCAATCGCCTGCCGCAGCCAGGGATACACTAGGTTATACACCAGCAGGCTACGTAAAAACCAGAGCTGAAACGGCGCCGGTATCAACAGCCAGCGCGACAGCAGCTCGCCCCCGCTGTACTGGCTCAGCAGCTGCCGGGGCCAGAAGGGGCTTATTTCGGCGTCGATTACGGCCTGCCGGCTGATGGGGTATTGCTCCAGCAGCCAGAGCACGCCCAGCCAGAGCCCGCTCCAGAGCAGATAGGGCAGGCCCAGGGTGCGCAGGCGCCGCCGCACGCGCTGCCCGTGCGGCTCCAGCCCCTCGCGCCGGGCAAAGAGGTAGCCCGAGATGGCAAACAGAATGGGAATACGAAAGCGCAGCAGGCCATTGGCCAGAAAATACTGCAGTCCCGTGCCGAGCGTAAGCCCCTCCTCTACCTGCGTCCAGGGCTGTAGGTAGCGCGGGTGCAGGTTGAAGGCGTGCACGTATATCAACAGCACCATGGCCACCAGCGACCAGAATTTCATCTTCTGGCTGAGTAAGGTGTCGAGGCGGGCCGCGGGTGGGGGAAGGGTAGTTATAGCCGTCATTACTGCAATGATGCAGAAATGCCGCCAAGCGTTGGCTTGGTGTAGCGGCTAAAGCAAAAAGCGCTTTACGCCTTCATGCCCAAAAAGAACGTCATGCTGTGAAACTTAACTCAGTGGCTAGCCTATAGCCCTTCAAACTGGCGCAGGAAGCGCATGTCGTTCTCGGTGAACAGGCGCAGGTCTTTAATCTGGTACTTGAGCATGGCAATGCGCTCGATGCCCAGGCCCCAGGCAAAGCCGGAGTAGCGCTCCGCATCGATGCCGCAGAACTCGAGCACGGCCGGGTCGACCATGCCGCCGCCGCCGATTTCCACCCAGCCGCTTTGCTTGCAGATGTTGCAGCCCGCCCCTTTGCAAATAAGGCAGGTGATGTCGATTTCGGCGCTGGGCTCGGTGAAAGGGAAGAAGCTGGGTCGGAAGCGGATGTTGATATCGGCCCCAAACAGCTCCTGCACGAAGTAGTACACCGTCTGCTTCAGGTCGGCAAAGCTCACGTTTTCGTCCACGTACAGTGCTTCCAGCTGGTGAAACATCATGTGGGCGCGGGCCGAGATGGCCTCGTTGCGGTACACCCGCCCCGGCATGATGCTGCGGATGGGCGGCTGCTGGCTTTCCATCACCCGCACCTGCACCGGGCTGGTGTGGGTTCTCAATAAGTGAGTGGGTGAATGGGTGGATGAGTGAATGCCAGCCGAAGCATCAGTCGACCCGGTTTCTTCACTCATTCGCTCATTCACGCATTCGCCCATTAAGAAAAACGTGTCCTGCATATCCCGCGCCGGGTGGTTCTCGGGGAAGTTCAGGGCGGTGAAGTTGTGCCAGTCGTCTTCAATCTCGGGGCCCTCGGCCACGTTGAAGCCGATGCGGCCCAGCACGCGCAGCATTTCCTCGCGCACCAGCGACAGCGGATGGCGGGTACCCAGGGCGCCCGGCACCACGGGCAGGGTGTAGTCGAAGTCGGGGTTGGCCGGGGCGTTGTCGGCTGCAGCCTCCAGGGCCGCGTGCTGCTCGTCGAACCGGGCCTGGGCCTGTTGCTTGAGAGCGTTGAGCTGCTGGCCCACGGCGCGCTTCTCTTCGTTGGGAACGGTTTTGAGCTGGTCGAACAAGTCGGCCAGCCGGCCTTTGCGGCCTAAATAGCTGATGCGGAAAGCGTCGAGCTGAGCAGCGCTGCTGAGGTCGTAGTCGCTGATTTCGGCCGCTACGGCGGCAATAGATTCCTGAATCATGGGGCGAAGTTACGCTTGCTCCCGTACCCTGCCCGGTTGTTTTTCGTATTCAGGGCTCCACATTCCTTCCTGTTCCACTCATTTCCTATCTGTTCTGTTATGTCTCGTCTCCTGCTTCCTCTGGCCCTCGCGGTAGCTTTATGCACCGATGCTGCGGCCCAAACGAATAAAAAATCCACTGGCAGCCGTTCCAACGATGGCTGGGGCGACTCGGGTGCCACTGCCGCACCCGTCTCCGACAATAAAAACGCGCCCGATGCCGGCCCTGGCGCCGGCACGCCCCCCGCCGATGCCCAGTCCGGGGGATTTGTGGAAGGCCGCAACGACGACCGCCGCACCATTGAAGGGATATATGCCGCTCCTGGCTCGCCCGTAATCTTGCAAAATGGCCATGTAGGTGCCTATGATGGTGGAGCCCACGCCCGGGCCCGGGAGCGGGCGGCAGCCAAGGCAAACCGCCCCGCGGTAGCTCCGGAAGCAGCTGCGCCCGGCAGCACCACCGGCAGCGGCTCTGAAGGGGCGGCAACTCCCGCCGGTGGTACAGGCGCGGCCAGCTCCGGAGGAATAAACGCTTCGGGCGGGGCTAGCTCGGGCGCTGGTGCTGCTGGCGCCACCAATTCCGGTAAAACCTCCACGAAAGCAGCGCCTACCAAAGCCGCCTCCGGCAACGGCTGGGGCAGCCCGGCTCCAGCGAAGAAGTCCAAGACCAAAGCTGCTCCCTCGGGCTGGTAAGCGGGTTGGTACCCTGCAGGGTAGAAGCTTGCCCAGATACAGCTCCAGAGCTCTGCTACAGGGCTCTGGAGCTTTTTTGTTGGCCGGGAGAAAGCAGTGGGTTTTGAATTTGGCACGGTAATCGAATTACGCCTTTCAACCATCCACACTATTTCTACTTGTCTTATGTTCCGGTCCATCGCAACCCTCGCCCTCTCGCTGTTTCTGCTCGCCGAAGCCAGCGCCCAAACCACACCCGCTGCCTCCACCAAGGCCACTGCCAAAAGCCAGGCTAAAGCGGCCAGAAAAGTAACCAAGGAAGGCGCCCGCGCCGCGAAGAAAGCCGAGAAGGAGCGGGCCCGCCTGGCCCGTAAAGGCACCACCCCGGCTAAGGCCGTTGCTGTGGACAACGACGGCTGGCCCCCCATTGAAGATGCCAGCGTAGTAGCCAGCACCGCTACGGTTGAGCAGACTTCCGACTACGGCGTAACGCCGGTGCACATGCGCCACGAAGATGTAGTATATGCTGCCCCTGGCACGGCCGTGCGCATCGTCACCACCAAGAAAATGGTTCCCTACAGCGTGCGCTCCGACCGTAAGAAGGCGGCCAGCCCCAACACCCTGGGCCAGTAAAGCGTCGGCCTGCCCGCCATTGGGTACCAAATGAAGGGGCCTGCCTTTTTCGAACAGCACCTGGCTGTTTGAAAAAGGCAGGCCCCTTGCTCGTGTCAGGCGCTTATTCTGCCGCTACGGCTTCGTAGTAAAGCGTACTGCAGTTTTCCGGGCGCAGCACCAGGCGGGCGGCCTCGTGTACGTCGGGTACCTGCACGGCCTGAATGCGCTGGCTTTCGTCGTTTACCAGGTTGGCATCGCCCTGCAGCTTGCTGTAAGCCAGGTTCAGGGCGCGGTTCAGCAAGTCGATTTCTCCAAAAACCAGGCTGCTCTCGGCCTGGTTTTTTACTTTTTCCAGCTCCAGGGAGTTGACTTCGCTAGCCAGCAGCTCGGCCACCACGGCTTCCACGGCGGCATCGGCTGCTTCCAGGCTCACGCCCGCATTCAGCTTGCCGCTGATGACGAGCAGGCCCGGGTCGAGGGAGCCGGTGAGCGAGGCTGAGATGTTGTTGAACAAGGCTTGCTCCTTCACCAGGCGCTGGTGCAGGCGGCTCGACTTGCCCCGGCCCAGCACGTCGCTGAGCAAATCCACGGCGTGGTAGCGGGCATCGGAGCGGGCGGGCATGTGGTAGGCTTTGTACAGGGCCGAAAGCGGCACCGGGGCCGAGGCTTTGAGCATGCGGGCTTCTTTCTGCTCGGGCTCCTGGGGCAGCTGCCGCCGGTAGGGGGGGCCGCCGGGAATGGGGCCAAACCACTTCTCGGCCAGGCGGTGGGCTTCGGCTACGCTCACCGCGCCGGCCACTACCAGAATGGCGTTCTGGGGGGCGTAGTGCTTCTGGAAGAAGCCGCGCACGTCGTCCATCACCGCGTTTTCGATGTGTGAAATCTCCTTGCCAATGGTGTTCCACTGGTAGGGGTGGGCGTGGTAGGCCAGAGGCTTGAGCTTGAGCCACACGTCGCCGTAGGGCTGGTTGAGGTAGCTCTGCTTGAACTCTTCCACCACCACCTTGCGCTGCACCTCCAGGCCGTTCTCGGAGAAAGCCAGGTTGAGCATGCGGTCCGACTCCAGCCAGAACCCGGTTTCGATGTTGGCCGCCGGCAGCGAGAGGTAGTAGTTGGTAATGTCCGACGAGGTAAAGGCGTTGTTTTCGCCGCCCACGCGCTGCAGGGGCTCGTCGTAGCTGGGAATGTTTACCGAGCCCGAAAACATGAGGTGCTCGAAGAGGTGGGCAAAGCCGGTGTGGTCGGGGTCCTCATCGCGGGAGCCTACGTCGTACATCACGTTCAGCACCGCCATGGGGGTGCTGAAGTCTTCGTGTACGATGCAGCGCAGGCCGTTGGCAAGGGTGAATTCCTGGAAGTGAATCATATTTTCAATTAGCAATTAGCAGCGTGTAATGAGCAATGAACAATTGCCGGGTGGTTTTGTCGCGTAAAGTTGCTCATTGTTATCGGTGAATCGGCCCTTGGGTTAAAATGAGGGCTGACCCATCTGCACGGCATACGTTCGCAACCCGCCAAAGTCAGTTGGCTTGCCCGGCTTGCAGTGCCCGGCCCGTTCTAGCCCCGTTAGTAAACAAAGCCGGAGCGGACATTCGTCGGGGTCGGCGCAGGGCCGCCGCCAGCAGCAAAAGAGCGAGTCCGCCCCGGAATTCGGCCGGAAAGAATCAGGAAAAAGGGAAGATGCGCCGGGCCGCGTCCGCTACCTTTGCCCCACCAAATCCCACCCAGCACCGATGAACTTCAACCGCAAGGACTACGCCAACGAAACCCTTCTTCACCTCTACCAGCACCTGTTGCGCCCCCGGCTGATTGAGGAAAAAATGCTGATTCTGCTGCGCCAGGGCAAGGTGAGCAAGTGGTTTTCGGGCATCGGGCAGGAGGCCATCTCCGTGGGCAGCACCCTGGCCCTGGAGCCCGATGAGTACATTCTGCCCCTGCACCGCAACCTGGGCGTATTCACCGGGCGGCAGGTGCCGCTGGGCCGCCTCTTTGCCCAGTGGCAGGGCAAGCGCACGGGCTTTACCAAGGGCCGCGACCGCAGCTTCCACTTCGGCAGCAACGAGCACCACATCGTAGGCATGATTTCCCACCTCGGCCCGCAGCTGGCCGTAGCCGGCGGCATTGCCCTGGCCGACCTGCTCGACCAGCGCCCCAAAGTAACCGTGACTTACAGCGGCGACGGCGGCGCCAGCGAGGGCGACTTCCACGAGGCCCTGAACGTGGCCGCCGTGTGGCAGCTGCCGGTCATCTTCATCATCGAAAACAACGGCTATGGCCTGAGCACGCCCAGCAACGAGCAGTTCCGCTTTAAGCAGTTCATCGACAAGGGCCCGGCCTATGGCATGGAAGCAGTGCAGGTAGACGGCAACAACGTGCTGGAAGTGTACGACACAGTGAAGCGCCTGGCCGAAGACATGCGCCAGAACCCGCGCCCGGTGCTGCTGGAGGCCCTCACCTTCCGCATGCGCGGCCACGAGGAAGCCAGCGGCACCAAGTACGTGCCCCAGAGCCTGATGGAAGAGTGGGCCGCCAAAGACCCGGTGGAAAACTACGAGAAGTGGCTGCTGGCCGAGGGCATCCTCAACGAAACCGCCAAGCACAGCATTCGCGAAACCATCAAAACCGCCATCGAGGAAGGCCTGAAAGAGGCCGATGCCGTGCCCATGCCCACGGCCGACGTGCAGGAAGAAGTGGCCGATATGTACCAGCCCTTCCAGCCGGATGCCGGTCTGGTGCTGGCGGAGGGTAAGCAGGCTGCTGCTCCCGAGAAGCGCTTTATCGATGCCATTCAGGAAGGCCTGCGCCAGAGCATGGAGCGCTACCCCGAGCTGGTGCTCATGGGCCAGGACATTGCCGAGTACGGCGGGGTATTCAAAATCACCGACGGCTTTGTGGCCCAGTTTGGCAAGGCGCGGGTGCGCAACACGCCCCTGTGCGAGTCGGCCATTGTGGGCATTGGCCTGGGCCTGAGCATCAAGCGCAAGAAGGCCATGGTGGAGATGCAGTTTGCCGACTTCGTCACCTGCGGCTTCAACCAGATTGTAAACAACCTGGCCAAGAGCCACTACCGCTGGGGGCAGAATGCCGACGTGGTGGTGCGCATGCCCACCGGTGCCGGCAGTGCCGCCGGCCCCTTCCACTCCCAGAGCAACGAGGCCTGGTTTACCCACGTGCCCGGCCTGAAAGTGGTGTACCCCAGCAACCCCCACGACGCCAAGGGCCTGCTCTGCGCTGCCTTCGAAGACCCCAACCCGGTGATGTACTTCGAGCACAAGATGCTCTACCGCTCCCTGAGCGGCCCGGTGCCGGAAGCCTACTACACCACGCCCATTGGAAAAGCCGCCCTGGCCCGCGAAGGCGATGAGCTCAGCATCATCACCTACGGCATGGGCGTGCGCTGGGCCCTGCAGGCCTGCGACGAGCTGGGCCTGTCGGCCGATGTGCTCGACCTGCGCACCCTGCTGCCCTGGGACCAGGAAGCCGTGCGCGCTACAGTGGCCAAAAACGGCCGGGTGCTGGTGCTGCACGAAGACACCCTCACCGGCGGCATCGGCGGCGAAATCGCGGCCTGGATTGGTGAAAACTGCTTCGAGCACCTCGACGCCCCCGTGCGCCGCGTGGCCTCGCTCGATACGGCCATTCCCTTCGCCCCGCCCCTGGAGGCGGCTTTCCTGCCCCAGCAGCGCCTCAAGGAGCAGCTGGAAGCCCTGCGCAACTACTAAGCAGTTGTCAGTTGTTAGCTGTCCGTTGTTAGTTGTCCGTTGTTAGTCCCTGAATAAGAATTTGACTGACAACTGACAACCTATTTACTTCTGAATGACTGTCTAATCCTGTGGGTGAGGGTACAGCACCGCGCAGCGGGTACCGGCCCTATCGGCTTAGGTAAAACAAAAAGAGGAGCCTATATGGCTCCTCTTTTTGTTTGCAGCAGGATTTCAGGCTAGTACGAGCTGCGCGGAGTCGGGTAGTCTACCTGGCTGATGATTTTGTTGAGGTGGCTAACTACGCCGTCGGCGTCGGCAGAGGAGGGGTTACGCAGCAGCACGCCTAGCGAGCACAGCATGTTGCCCAGCAGGTTTTTCGACGACTGTTCCGGCGTTACCCGCAGGGTAGGGTTGGAGCTGGTGCTGATGGCAGCGCCGTTCAGGTTAAACGACATGGGGCCGTAGTTGATGGTCAGGGCCGAGCAGGAGCTGCTAAGCTGCGACAGCGCCAGCGGAATCTGCACGGGCAGGTTGCCGGTTCCAAAGTCAGCGGTGCTGCCGCTTACCATACCAATGGCGTAGATGGTGCCATTTTGCACCATGAAGTTGGTAATGCGCAGCAGGCCGTTCTGGAGCTGGCGGTTTTCGGTTACGGTCTGGCCCTGGTTATTCACATAAGTGAAAGGGTAGGTGCCGCTTACCGTAGAGGTAATGGCTTTGCCCTGGGCCAGCGGACTGGTGCCAGGCGATGCCGCCTGCTCAACTGCGGCTGCTTCGGGGGCTACTTCGGTTTTATCGCAGCTGCTGGTAGCGGCCAGCAGCATGAGGAATGCAGGGAGAATGGCTAGTCTTTTCATGGCTCAGGAGGGATAAAAGGGTGGGTGTAGAGCGTATGTGCCTGAGAATACGCCACTATCGTGCGCGAGTTGTTCGATTTTCTCGTGCGTGGCTGCCTAATATAGTAGTTGACATGTGCTAAATAATGATGGATAAGTGCAATAGTCTAATCGTAACTACTGGTGTAACAGGAGGATAGAATAGCCCGCGCTAATATTAATGCTGTTAAAAAATATCTATAATAAATGCCAAAATCTTGCGCTGCAATTTTTGGCATAGTGCTGAAACAGCAGCATGGTGGCGGAGGCCTCGGGTAGGCCTAATCGGGCAAGTGCGTATCTTGGGGCAGATTTTAACTTATACCCCGTGAAGCCGCTCTTTATTTATTGCTTGCTGCTGATAATGCTGCTAAGCGGCTGCCGCGTATACGAAAGAATAGTCCATCCCCACCGAATTCCCAACCCCAAGCCTTCGCTCGAGTATAAAGACAAGCTGAAGGCCGATAAGGAACGCAAAAAAGGAGGCCTGAAAATCACCCGTAAGAAAACGAAGAAGAAAGCCAAGGGTAGCGAAGGTGAGGGCGAAGCCAGCACCGACGACTCGGTACCGGTAGCTTCCGCCACCAATACGGAGTCGACGCAGGAAAGCCCCCGTACCCTGCCCGACGGGCCTACGGTGAAGTACAACAAGAAGCAGCTTATCAAGCGCAACAAGCTGCTTCTGCCGAAGAAGCGTCACGAGGTAGCTAAACCTTCCCTGTGGCAGCGGGTAAAATATGTCTTTAAGAAAAAGAAAGGCAAAAAGAAGAAGTCCACTCCTAAGCCCCCACCTGATGTGTCGCACCCCACTGACCCGAATTCTATTCCTTAGCGCGGTGGTGGCCTGCACCAGCGGCCCGGCCCTGGCGCAGATTGTGCGCGAAAAGCCCGGTAAGGTAAAGGCTGCCAACCGCCGCGCCCTGCGCGAAGCCCGCAAAACCGAAGTGCCCTACAAAGACACCCACCTCGACGTGTCAAAAGACCGGCTCAAGCGGGGCAGCAGCGAGCCCAAGGCTACCCAGCATAGCAACAAGCTGGATTACAAGCACGGCATAGCGCCCAACGTAAAGGAGCCGGGCATTTTCGGCCTGCGGCGGAAAAAGAAACTTTAACTCCCCCGCCGTGGGTTGCCAGTTTGTGTTTCGGCGTATAGCAACCTATTCTCCCGAAACTGGTTAACCTCTTCGAAACCCTACTTCCTATGGCTACTCCCTGGTTACCGCTTACCCAGCCCGAACAGCTGGCTGCTATTGTGCAGGAATCACACGAGCATGCGGTGCTGATTTTTAAGCACAGCACCACCTGTTCCATCAGCGCTGCCGCCAAAAGCAAGATTGAGCGCCAGTGGGCCGACAGCGGCTTGAGCGATACGCCCATCTACTACCTTGACCTGCTGCGCTTCCGACCCATCTCCAGCCAGATTGCCGAGCAGTTCGGCATCCGGCACGAGTCGCCGCAGCTGCTGCTTATTCAGGACGGCGAGTGCCGCTACGATGCCTCCCACATGGGCATCCGGCTGAGCGACGTTTCTGCGGTACTGAAGTAAGGCCGCGCAGAAAGGAGCACGGCCTTTCTGCGCGGCATCTGTTACAAATCGTAGCTGAAGCTGGTCTGCTGCCGGATGTCCGGGTGCAGGCTTACCGCCACGGGGCAGGTGTGGGCCGTGCGCTCGAGCAGGGCCCGGTCGGCGGCTTGCAGCGCCGCCGGTAGCCGAAAGGCCAGGTCAATCTGTACAATCCGGCGCGGCGTATCGGTGCTCATGTGCTTGGTAACCGCAAATGTGCTGCCGGTCAGGTTCAGCTGGTGGCGCTCGGCCACGATGCCCATCACGGTCATCATGCACGCGCCCAGGGCGGTGCTGACCAGGTCGGTGGGCGAAAACGCTTCACCCCGGCCGTGGTTATCGGTGGGGGCGTCGGTCTGGATAACGTTGCCCGAGGCAAGGTGGGTGGCTTCGGTGCGGAGCTGCCCGGCGTAGCGGGCGGTGGCGGTATTCATCAGGTCAGCTAATTACCTTTACAATCGTGTGTCTTGGCTGGCCAATTTACGTAATTTAAAGCCAGCCTCGCCGCAGGCATTTACCTTCACATTTCCGGTTGATTTATGCAGCTCTTATCTCGGCGTCTTCTGGGGGTTCTGGCCTTAGGCCTGGGGCTTGGCTTTACTGCCCGGGCGCAGGCCCCAACCCGGTCCGCAGCTACGCTGCCAACGCCTCCTTCCGACGAGCAGTCGTACAAGAAGGAGTTTGTCTACGGCATCAATTTCAACACCCAGGGAGCCCTCATCGGTGGGGTGTCGCTGCGCTCGGCCCGCGTGCTCGACGAGCGGCTGCTGCGCTTCTGGAGCCTGGAGGGGGTGATGCTGAAGAACGCCAAGGAAGTACAGACCAACACGCTGGTGGGAGGTACTTACATCCGCCACAAAACCAATTATGCTTTTTCCCTGCGGCCCTCGTTCGGCTTTCAGCGCATCTTCTTCCGCAAGGCCGCCGATGCCGGGGTACAGGTAAACGGACTGGTTAGCGCGGGCCCCTCCATTGGCTTGCTCTTGCCGTACTACATCACCTACGACCGCACGATAGCAGCCAACCCTGGCCAGCAGCCCAACCCCACCACCGATGAAATCGTCGACGAGCAGTACGACCCGCTCAAGCACACCGAAGAGAAGGCCATCCTCGACCGCTCTCCCTTGTTTACGGGCATAGGCGGCACCAAAGTGGTTCCCGGTGCTCATTTCCGCGGCGCCCTGAGCTTCGAGTACGGGCGCTACCGCGATGCAGTGGCCGGTGTCGAAGTTGGATTTTTGGTGGAAGCCTATACCCGGCGCATGCTCATCCTGCGGCCCCCTACCACCAGCGACACCGACAACCTGAACCACCAGTTTTTCCCCTCGGTTTACCTAACGCTGTATTTCGGGCAGCGCAGCTAATAAGCGGGGATAGTTAGCATCAGGCAATGAACAATAAGCCCCTTCGGATGGGGCACGCACATTTATGGGTTAATTTTGTTGAGACTACAGCCCGGGCTGCGTTGCTTCCTGCTTCTGCGGCCCGCCCTGTTCATTGCTCACTGCTCACTGATAACTGTTAATGATAGACCTTCCCGTTATACAGCCCGAGGTGGCGGCGCCCGCCCGGCCGCGTAAGCCCGACTGGCTGCGCGTTAAGCTGCCCGTAGGCCCGGAATACGCCGCTGTGCGCCGTCTTGTAGACGAGCACAAGCTGCACACCATCTGCGAGAGCGGCAACTGCCCCAACATGGGCGAGTGCTGGGGCGCGGGTACGGCCACGTTCATGATTCTGGGCAACATCTGCACCCGCTCCTGCTCGTTCTGCGCGGTAGCTACCGGCCGCCCCACCGAGTACGACCTGGATGAGCCGCGCCGTGTGGCCGAGGCCATCAAGCTCATGAAGGTGAAGCACGCCGTCATCACCAGTGTCAACCGCGACGAGCTCAAAGACCGCGGCGCCAGCGTATGGCGCGACACGGTAGTTTTCACCAAGCAGCTCAGCCCCGAAACCACCATTGAAACCCTGATTCCCGACGTAAAAGCCAACTGGGAGGCCCTGGAGGTGATGATTTCGGGTGGTCAGGAGGTTATTTCCCACAACATGGAAACCGTGGGCAGCCTCTACCGCCTGGTGCGCCCCCAGGCCAAGTACGACCGCAGCCTGGAGCAGATTCGGCGCACCAAGCTGGCCGGGCACCGCACCAAGTCGGGCATCATGCTGGGCCTGGGCGAAAAGCCCGACGAGCTGTACCGCGCCATGGACGACCTCGTGGCCAACGGCCTCGACATTCTCACCCTGGGCCAGTACCTGCAGCCCACCAAGCGCCACCTCGAAGTGGCCGAGTTCATCACCCCCGAGCAGTTCAACCACTACCGGGAAGAAGGCCTCAAGCGTGGCCTGAAGTACGTGGAAAGCGGCCCCCTGGTGCGCAGCTCCTACCACGCCGAGCGCCACGTGAACGTGCCGATTTAAGCATCTCTGACACCCATAAAAGCAAAAGCCCTTTTCCACTGGAAAAGGGCTTTTGCTTTTATGGGTGTCAGAACATAGCTAACCGCCATCAGCGAATAGCTGAAATTAACGGCGCGCCTGGTTGTCCTGGGGCGGATAGGTGCCCAGGATGCCGCCCACGATGCGGAAGGCCTCCTGCTCGGAGATGGTGTTCTGGTCTACTGCGGCCTGACCGGTGCCGCGCCAGGCCAACTGCTTGCGTTTGGCGTCAACAATGTCGATGATGACCGTGCCTGCCTTGTATTGGGTTACGGGCGTCATGTTGCGGCCGTACCAGCCGTAGCCGTAGTACGGGTAGCCCCAGTTGTTGTAGTAAGGCGAAACCTGTTGCTTGTCTTCTACGCGGGTGCTGTAGGCCACGTACACATCGGGAGCGGTGCTCACTTCAGTAAGGCCTTTCTTGGTCATCTCCGCCGAAACGGCGTCGCGGATGCGCTTGTCCAGGAAAGAGACATAGTCTTGACCCGGGCCACCTTGCGTATCAGTGGGCTGCTGTGGGTACCAGGCCCAGGTTTTGTAGGCGCGGAAGTTCACCGAGTGGTCGAAGTCGTTGGTCACGCCCACGCGGGACGAGGTAGCACAGCCACTCGTGCCCAGGGCCAACGACAAGCCGATGGCCGCAAGGGCAATCGGGCGAGTCAGGAAAGAGGTGATGCGGTTCATATTCAAAAGGAAAGACATGGTGGAAAGGAAGCCCGGACCTACGTTTCGGCAGTTGCCAGGAATGGTTTTGCGGGCTGCTATCTTAACGAATAATGCTGCTGTGGCGTTCCAAAAAAGTAGGCATGCTGAGTACTTCCGGGGGCATTCTAAACGGCTCTTTTTTAGGTTGCAGGCTTGTTGTAAGCCGATTTCGTCCTACCTTGACCACGAATTCCGAAGCCCACCCACTCATCATAATATGAAGAAAACTGCCCTTGTGGTTTTGGCCACCGGCCTGCTGGCCGCCTGCTCGTCTGCCCGGGATGAGCGCATGAATACTGCTGCTGCCAATCGTACTCCTGTTGCTCACAATACCATTGTCGACTGCCCGGTATATGATGGCATGACCAAGAAGTCGGCAGTGCTGGGGCAAATGAAAACCGGCGACGAGGTGCAGGTGACGGATACCATCAACGCCTACTTCGTGCGGGTGCGGCTGGATAAAGGAGGGCAAACGGTGATGGGCTATATGGACCGCCGCTGCTTTGGCGTGCAGGGCAGCAAGTAAGGCCCGGATTGCGGGCATGGCCTATTTAAGTCATTGCCCTGGCCTTTAAACAGGCCTGCTTTTACCGCGTGCAAACTGCGCTGGCCCTGGTCATTATCGAAGACCAGGCCCCAATTCGGGAGGCGCTAAGCGAATACCTCGGTGCCCAGCCGGAGTTCGACTGCGTGCTGGTGGCCCGCTCGATGGAGGACTTTTTGAACCGGCTACCCGGCGTGACAGTGCCGCCTACGCTGGTGCTGAGCGACATTGGCCTGCCCGGCCGGGCATTGAGGGGCTGCCGCTGAGCGTATTCAGCGATGCGGAGCGGGTGTTTGAAGCCATCTGCGCGGGCGCGGCGGGCTATCTGCTGAAAAGCACCTCGCTGCCGCAGCTCAAGGCCCACTTGCTGGAGGTGGCGGCGGGCGGCGCGGCCATGAGCAAGGCGGTGCCCCGGCTGTTGATGCAGGCGTTTCGGCCGCCGCCGTCGGTGCGGGTAGCCGCCGTACTGGGCGGGTAGGAATACAGAAGGCCCGCCTGGATTTCCAGGCGGGCCTTTTAGCCTTGCGGCGAATTTGAGGGTGGGTTACACCCGTCCTGGATTCGCTTAGTGTGAGGCACCGTGGTCGGGTACCACCTGCTCCTCTTCCTTGTCGGCATAGGCATCAATGGGCGTGCAGGCGCAGATGAGGTTGCGGTCGCCATAGGCCGAGTCGATGCGGCTGACGCTGGGCCAGAACTTGGCGGCGCGCACGTACTCCATGGGGTACACGGCCTGCTCGCGGCTGTAGGGGCGGGTCCAGTCGTGCACCAGCACCGTGGCGGCGGTGTGGGGCGCGTGCTTGAGCACGTTGTCCTTGGCGTCGGCCTTGCCCGACTCCACCGCGGCAATCTCCTTGCGGATGGAAATCATGGCGTCGCAGAAGCGGTCCAGCTCTTCCTTGCTTTCGCTTTCGGTGGGCTCCACCATCAGGGTGCCGGCCACGGGGAAGCTCACGGTGGGGGCGTGGAAGCCGTAGTCCATCAGGCGCTTGGCAATGTCCTCTACCTCAATGCCGGCCTTTTTGAACTGGCGGCAGTCCAGAATCATCTCGTGGGCGCAGCGGCCGTGGCTGCCGGTATACAGCACGGGGTAGTGCTCTTCGAGGCGGGCCTTGATGTAGTTGGCGTTCAGGATGGCCATCTGGGTGGCGCGCTTCAGGCCATCGCCGCCCATCATGGAGATGTAGGCGTAGGAGATGGGCAGGATGCTGGCCGAGCCCCAGGGAGCCGCCGATACCGAGCCTTCCTGGCGGCCATCTACGGCTACCACGGCGTGGCCGGGCAGGTAGGGAGCCAAGTCGGCTACCACGCCGATGGGGCCCACGCCGGGGCCGCCGCCGCCGTGCGGGATGCAGAAGGTCTTATGCAGGTTGAGGTGGCACACGTCGGCGCCGATGTTGGCTGGCGAGGTCAAGCCTACCTGGGCGTTCATGTTGGCGCCGTCCATGTACACGCGGCCGCCGTGCTGGTGAATGGTGTCGCAGATGTCGATGATGGTTTCCTCGTATACGCCGTGCGTGCTGGGGTAAGTCACCATCAGGCAGGAGAGGCGGTCGGCGTACTTGGCAGCCTTCTCGCGCAGGTCGTCCATGTCCACGTTGCCTTCGTTGGTGCTCTTCACCACAATCACCTCCATGCCGGCCATCACGGCCGAGGCGGGGTTGGTGCCGTGGGCCGAAGCCGGAATCAGGGCCACGTTGCGGTGGTGGTCGCCGCGGGCATCGTGGTAGCCTTTGATGGCCAGCAGGCCGGCGTACTCGCCCTGGGCACCCGAGTTGGGCTGCAGGCTAACGGCAGCAAAGCCGGTGATTTCGCAGAGCCAGGCCTGCAGGTCGTTGAAAATCTGCTCGTAGCCCTTGGCCTGCTCGCGCGGGGCAAAGGGGTGCAGGCTGCCGATTTCCGGCCAGGTCACGGGAATCATCTCGGCCGTGGCGTTCAGCTTCATGGTGCAGGAACCCAGCGGAATCATGGAATGAGCAAGGCTCAGGTCCTTGTTTTCCAGCTGCTTCATGTAGCGCAGCATCTCGTGCTCGGCGTGGTGCGAGTGGAAGATGGGGTGCGTCAGGTACTCGCTGGTACGAATCAGGCTCTTGGGCCAGCTCAGCTCGAAGGAGTCGCGGGCGGTGAGGGTGCCCGCTTCCTTGCCCAGCACCTTGGCAAACACGGCCACGATGTCGGCCACGTCCTGCAGCTCGGTGTTTTGGTTGAGCGAGATGCCCACCCGCGTATCGCCGAAGTAGCGGAAGTTGATGCCTGCGGCCTCAGCCTCCTGGCGAACGGCTTGCTGCAGCTCGGCACTTTCGAGACGCAGGTTGAGCGTATCGAAGTAGAACTCGTTGGTTTGCTCGATGCCAAGCGCCTTCAGCTCAGCCTCCAGGGTCTGGGCCAGGGCGTGGGTGTTGATGGCAAACTGCTTGAGGCGCTCGGGGCCGTGGTACACGGCAAACATGCTGGCCAGCACGCTGAGCAATACCTGGGCGGTGCAGATGTTGGAGGTAGCCTTTTCGCGGCGGATGTGCTGCTCGCGGGTTTGCAGGGCCATGCGGTAGGCGCGGTTGCCGGCGGCGTCGATGCTCTGGCCGATGAGGCGGCCGGGAATCACGCGCTTGAACTGCTCCTTGGTGGCGAAGAAGCCGGCGTGGGGCCCGCCGTAGCCCATGGGCACGCCGAAGCGCTGGGAGTTGCCCACGCACACGTCGGCGCCCAGCTCGCCGGGCGAGGTGAGCAGGGTGAGGGCCAGCAGGTCGGCGGCCATCACCACGAATACATTGCTGGCGTGGGCCTTCTCCACAAATTCCTTGTAGTCGAACACCTCGCCGTCGGCACCGGGGTACTGCAGCATGGCGCCGAAGAAGCCCTCGCCGCTCAGGTCTACCTGGCGGTGGTCGCCCACCACGAGCTCAATGCCGATGGGGGTGGCGCGGGTGCGCAGCAGGTCGATGGTCTGGGGCAGCACCTGCTCCGACACGAAGTACTGCCGGGCGCCTTTCTTCTTGGTTTGCCCGTGCAGCATGGTCATGGCCTCGGCGGCGGCCGTGCCCTCGTCGAGCAGGCTGGCGTTGGCAATTTCCAGGCCCGTCAGGTCGATGATAACCGTCTGGTAGTTGAGCAGGGCTTCGAGGCGGCCCTGGGCAATTTCGGCCTGGTAGGGGGTATAGGCCGTGTACCAGCCCGGGTTTTCGAGGATGTTGCGCTGAATGACGGCGGGCAGGGCCGTGTCGTGGTAGCCCAGGCCGATGTAGCTTTTGAATACTTTATTCTGCGACGCAATCTGCTTGAACTTGGCCAGGAAGGCACGCTCGGTCAGAGCCTGGGGCAGCTCCAGCTCCCGCTTGAGGCGGATGGCGGGCGGCACGGTCTCGTCGATGAGCTGCTCGATGCTGCTGGCACCAATGGTGCGGAGCATGTCGGCAACGGCGGCTGCATCGGGCGCATTGTGGCGGGTTTCAAAGACGTCGACGGGCTGAATTTTCAACATGTGGGACAAACGGGTTGTGATGGGTGGGGCCGGTATCTGATTCCTGAAACAAAGGTAGCCTGTAAAAAGTCCGGGCTGATGCGGAAATTCATTCCGTATTCTCACATAGCCAGAACCATTCCCTGGGCGCGCTCACCCCGCCGAAAGCCGCCGTTGCTCTAGCTTTGCAGGCAGAAACCGTCCCACCCCAGATTCCATGTCCCTCACCATCGGCCTTATCCGCGAAGGCAAAACGCCTTCCGACAAACGGGTCCCGCTCACGCCCAAAAAGTGCGTAGAGGCGCTCAGCACCTACCCCGGCCTGCGCATTGTTGTGCAAAGCAGCCTGGTGCGCTCCTATTCCGACCAGGAGTACCGCGACCTGGGCCTGCCCGTGCAGGACGACCTGTCGGAGTGCGACGTGCTGATGGGGGTGAAGGAAGTGCCCGTCAGCCAGCTTATTGCCAACAAGACCTACCTGTTTTTCTCGCACACCGTGAAAAAGCAGCCGGCCAACCGCAACCTGCTGCGCGCGATTCTGAAGCAGAACATCACCCTGATAGACTACGAGATGCTCACCAATGAAAAAGGGGAGCGGATTGTGGCCTTCGGGCGCTACGCCGGCATTGTGGGCGCTTACAATGGCCTGCTTACCTACGGCCGCAAGCACAGCCTGTATGCACTGAAGCCCGCCCACCTGTGCGTAGACATGGACGACATGCAGGAGGAGTTTTTCAAGGTGAGGGCCCTGCCGCCCATCAAGATTGCCGTCACCGGCTCCGGCCGCGTGGCCCAGGGAGCGCTGGAAGTGCTCAACCGCATGGGCATCCGCCGGGTGAGTGTGTACGACTACCTCTACCACGACTACAACGAGCCGGTGTACACCCAGCTCTGCAGCTCCGACTACAACCGCCGCCGCGACGGCCGGGTGTGGGACACTACCAACTTCCACCAGCACCCCGAAGAGTACGAGTCGACCTTCAGCAATTTCGTGCCCGTCACCGACCTGCTGATTGCCTGCGCCTACTGGCACCCGGCGGCACCCCGGCTGTTTGAGCTGGCCGACACCCGCCGTCCGGACTTCCGCATCAACACCATTGCCGACGTAACCTGCGACGTGGACGGCTCCATTCCGGTTACCAGGCGCAGCAGCACCATTGCCGAGCCGGCCTTCGACTTCAACCCCGCCACCGAGGAGCTGGAAGCACCCTACTCGCGGCCCGAAAACATCACCGTCATGGCCGTCGACAACCTGCCCTGCGAGCTGCCCCGCAACGCCAGTCGCGACTTCGGCCGGCAGCTGCTCGACAACGTGTTTCCCCACCTGCTGGGCGAAGATTCGGCAAGCGTAATTGAGCGGGCCACCATTGCCAAAGGCGGCGAGCTGATGCCGCGCTACCAGTACCTGAGCGACTACGTGGCCGAAGAAGTGCCGGCATAGGTTTGCTCAGTGAAAACAAAAAGCCCGCCGGGGTGCATCCGGCGGGCTTTTTTGTTTTCATTAGATGCCCCTCAGCACGGGGTAGCGGGCCTGCACCAGCATGTAGATGCCATAAGCCACCAGCCCCGCCGAAACGGCGCCCAGTACCAGCGGCCCCATCGTAGCCAGGAAGTCGAATACTTTGCCGGTATTCCCTACCGCCTTGGCTCTCGACTCCCAGCCGGCCTGCACCAGGAAGTATCCCAGAATGCCCAGCACAATGGCGCGGGCCGTGAACCCTATCTGCCCGGCCCGGTACACCATGCGCTGCTGCGTTTCGGAAAGACTGCTGGAATTAACATCGTTGCGGAACCGGCCCGAGAACGCGCGGTAGGCGTGGTAAATGCCAATGCCTACCATCACCAGGCCAATTGCCAGGATAAGCCAGTTGCCGCCGGGCCAGTTCAGGACTTTGGCTACCAGCGACTGCGAGGTGTTGCCGCCTTTTTCGGCGTGCCCGTTCATGGCGAGGCGGGCGGCGTACAGGGCCAGGCCGCTGTAGAACAAGCCGCTAATCACGTACCAGATGCGCATGCCCAGTCCTTTGGCCCCGTGGCCTTTGTCTTCGGTGTCGCGAATGGCCTGGGTGAAGCGCCAGATGATGTAGCCCAGCAGGCCAAAGGCAATCAGCCCCAGTAAGATGTTGCCACCCGGTACATCCTGCAGGCGGTTCACGGCTTCTTCGCGGTCGGTAAGTGCGCCTTCGCGCTGGCCCAGGGCGGCCAGCAAAGCCAGCATGCCCATCAGTACGTACACAATACCAATGGCTGCAAACCCAAGTCGGGCCATGGTCTTAATGCCATCGGTGGGTGAGTGCGGTACCGCAGAGCGTAAGGTATCAGCAGCATTCATAAGTGGAAAGGTCTGGTGGAACAGGACCTTGCTTACGCATTACACCCGCAGGAAGGTTAAGGCCTGCAAATTCGAGAAACCAATAACCGCCGCTTATTGCGAGAGGCAGACCAGCGAATGTGAAGTGAAAAGCCCTGCCTGATAAGCTAGCGAGGGCATTCCCTTAATTGCTGTTGAATATGGCAAGGGCGCTGAGGCCAGTTGCCAGGGCCATCCCAAAGCCCATGACAGCGGTGCCAAACTTCTTTTTCGCCGCTCGGCTACGATAGCCACGCATGTAGTCGGGATTGCTAAGCAGTGCTGCGTTGGGCACCTGCAGGTTCTTTTCCTTCGGGGCCACCATGCCGCAAGCCAGGGTACCAGCCACTCCACCCACAAACAAAACCGGGGTTGATATCAGCGTGGTGGCGTAGCTGCCCCAGAAGGTGCCCTGGGCATGATAGTAGCGTCCGGCGTCAATTCGGCCCTGGGTTTCCATCGCCTGGGCTGATAAGCTGCTGGAAGCAGGTTTAGGGTCGGGCGACGCAACCGGGGCCAGCACTTCTTTGGCCCCGTTGGCATAGCGTATCATAAACACTGTAGCACTAGCCAAAGACATGGTATCGGTAGCCGCAGTGGGGATGTAGGAAATGTGAGCCGGAGTAATGGTCAATACCCGGGCAGTTAGCTCGGCACCATCATTGGTAACAATTACATCCTGGGCCTTGCCTATCAGGGGCAGGCAGAGCAGAAGCAGAGCTAAGGCGCGCATATGCTGAGCAGTTGTAGGTTAGCGCGTCTTGGCGTTGAATCCTACCAGCAGGCTGATGCGGGCGCCGCCATTGCCGGGCACCACGGCCAGGTTTACCGGGAAGTTGATGCCATTGGAGCGGAACGAGGTGCCCACGGCCAGCACCACGCTGGTTCCGAGAGGCGTCAGGTTGGGGCCTACGCCAAACTCCAGGCCTTTGGCGCCCCGCATGCCCAGAATGCCGCTGATGCTGGGCAGGAACTTGCCCTGCTCCAGGCCCGCAACCAGGGGAATAACCTCCAGCAGGCCGCTTACGCCATTGGGCATGCGAAACAGCCGGGTTTCAAACTGCCAGCCAAACTGCGACAGCACCGGGCTCAGGCCGGGCACTTTCTCGCCAATCTTATCCGCTACGCCCTGCGTGAGGTAAGTAACCCCAAGGCGGGGGCCGGAAAGCTGTACGCCATCGGGAAACGTGGCGTCGTCGCCGGTCGGGTCCAGCGGATTGGGCTTGGCCGCGGGCTGCGTAACGGCAGTAGGGTTTTGGGGCACTGCCGGGGCCGCCGGGGCTGCCGGGGTGGCAATGGGAGTTGGGGTAGCTGCTGGTTGAACGGCGGCGGGCCGGGGGCTGCTGCCCCCGTTGGTGCCAAACACGTCCTTGGTACCGTTGGCGTAGCGAATCATGAAAACATCAGACTTCCACACCGTAATCAAGGGGCCGTCGAGGTTGTCGGCCCGGCGGTATTTCACCTCTGAGGAAGTTATTTCAACCACTTTTACCAACAGCTCATCGCCGTTGCGTTTGGTGAGCAAGTCCTGGGCCTGGGCCACAAAGCCGGAAAGCAGGAACAAAAACAGGGAGAGTAGCAGCGTGCGCATGGCTTCAGATGAGTTACTGGTGAGACGATGCACAAAGGTGTTCCGAAGGGGAGGCCAAGGGCCAGCCCACTTTACTGTTTGTATGACTTTTGGCTACGGTCTTTATTTGGAGATTTCCATTGACTTTCAATGGATTAAAATCTACATGTTCTGACTTCTAAAGTTGGCCGCTCTGGCGGTGTGGATGATGCTAAGAGCACAAAAAAAGCCCCGCTACATCCGTAGCGGGGCCTTCATCAGGTCGGCGAGCCGACTAGAAAATTATTTCTGGGTGGCAGGGGTTTCCTCCACAACGCCATTGGCGGGGCGGTCCATTACCACGGCGGTGTCGCCTTTTTCGCGAGCCATGTCGGCTTTCACGTTGTCGGCAGCATTTTCCATGGCATTACCGGCGTTATCGGCCGCGTTTTCCATAGCGTCGCCAGCGTTTTCAGCGGTTGCTTCGGCATTGTCCTGCTGCTTCTGCGAGCAGGAAGCGGTGGCGAAAGTGGCGAAAGCAGCCAAGGCCAGCATTTTGAGGGAAGTCTTCATGGTGTTCTGGATTAAGTGATGTGGAACGGGGCTTTATGCGGGCAACCCGGAAAAGGTAACCCAGCCTGCCGGCTGGGTAATGAGTGCCCGCAGGTTGATTGTGTGGAGAGTTATTTTACTGTTTCCACATTTTCAGCTGCCTGATACGGGCATACTTGCGCTTTTGTTTTTTTCAGTAAAGCGAAATTCCATTCCGCTACCCGGAACGGAGCCCCGATAATAGCGACAGCCCGGGCCCGCGAACTACAAGTCCGCGCTACCCCCGGCAATGTCCGGGCAGCCCTATCTTAGCCCGTATGAAAAAGCTGATTTTGCTCGGGGCCTGCCTGCTGGCCTTCACTGGCTGCCCGGCCCAAACCGTGGGGGTAGCCGAGCCGGATATTGTGGTAGTGCGGATTGATGATGGGATTGGCAACACCAACACCGACATCACGATTACGCGCGGAGAAAACAAAACAGAATACCTGACTTTCAAACCTAGCCACGGCGAAAAAGGGCTGAGGGTATCAGGCCAGGCATATTATAAGCTTATCTACAAGCTGTACCAGGAAGGGTATGTTCTACAAAGCACATTTACTGGTTTGACAGGCAGCAGCGCCACCCTGCTCTTCGTGAAAGCCAAGTAGCCCCGGCTCAACAACCATGGACGACCTCCGCACTACCCTGCTCACGCTCTCGCCCGATGACCGGCGCGACTTCGGCCTGTTCATTCAGCGGCAGCGCCGCAAAGCCAACGGCCGCCAGGACTCGCGCCTCTACCAGCTGCTGGTGCAGCCCAAGGAGCTGAAAAGCGAGCAAATCATTGCCAAGCTCTACCCCGACGAGCCCAACCCCGTGGCGTACTACGCCCTGCGCAAGCGCCTGCTGCGCCACCTCACCGACTACCTGCTGCTGCGGCAGCGGCAGCAGGACGTGACGGCGGCGGCCTCGGTGCGCGGGCAGCTCTCCCTGGCCCAGTACCTGTTCGAAGTAGGCATTCCGCGCCTGGCCTGGAGCACCCTGCGCAAAGCCGAGAAGCTGGCCCACGAAAACGAGCTGTACGAGCCGCTGAATGCGGTGTACAACCTGCAGATTCAGCACGCCGATTCCCCCTACGCCGAGCCCCTGGCCGATATTCTGCGCCGGCGCAAGCTCAACAAGAAGGCCGCCGATGAAGAGGAGCGGGCCAACATTGCCGACAGCCTGCTGCGGCAGCGCCTGCAGGAAGCCCGCGTGAAGGGCCGGGCCACCGTGTCGTTCGATGCCATCATGCACGAAATCCTGGCCGAGTACGACCTGGCGGAAGCCTTTGCCCGCAGCCCCTCGCTGCTCTGCCGCCTGATGAGCATTGCCCGCAGCGCCATGCTGGTGCGGCGCGACTTCACGTCCTTCGCGCCCTTCATTGAGCGCTGCTACGGGCTGATGGAGCGCCGCCACGGCTTCAAGCCCGCGCACCGGCAGTACCAGCTCAAGCTCCTCTACATGCTGGCCCATGCCCTGTACCGCTCGCGCCGCTTTGCCGACTCGGTGAAATACCTGGAGCAGGGCCAGGCCATTCTGACTTCGGCCACCGGCCGGCAGTTTGCGGAGTTTGGCCCGCGCTTTACCTTTCTGCTGGCGGCCAACTATGCCTTCCTGCGCCGCAACAAAGAGGGCATCGCCCTGCTGGACCAAATCCTGAAGTCGACCCCGCCGCTGCCGCTGACGGCCGACCTCACCGCGCGGTTTCAGCTTACGTTCCACCACTTCGCCGACGGCAACTTCCACAAGGCCAACCAGGCGCTGATGAGCCTGGCCCGCACCGACCACTGGCTGGAGCAGCACCTGGGCCTCGAATGGCTTATCAACCGCAACCTGGGCGAGCTGCTCATTCAGCTGGAGCTGGGCAACCCCGACCTGGCCCTAAACCGATTGCGGGCCATCGAGCGGGGCCTAAAAGAGCAGTTTCCCGCCGTGCCTGCTTCGGGCGAAGGCCCCGATGCCACGCCTGCCACCCCCCTGGGCGGCCCCTACCACCCGGTGCTAAGCTACCTGAGCTTCGTACACGAAATCATCGACAACCCGGCCGTGGTGAAGAAGCCCGACTTCCTGGCCCGCGTCGCCGATATTCCCTCCTTCCTGTCGTTGGAGCGCGAAGACCTGCAGGTGCTGAGCTTCTATGCCTGGCTGAAAGCCCGTATTGTGGGCCGGCCGTACTACGACGTGCTCCTGGAGCTGGCCGAGCAGCAATAAAGAGGGGCGGGGCTGGTCTTCACCTGCCGCCGAACAATGTTGTTCTGATGGCGGCAGTCGACCAGCCCCGCCCCATAGCGGTGCTCCAGCGCGAGCGAAGGCAGCTTACTTCCGCGCGGCTTCCTTCATGCGGGCCTTGCTTTCGGCGGCCGACTTTTCGGCGGCGTCGCCCATGGCTTCGAGCTTGGCATCGGCCCGTGCGGCGGCGGCTTCGGCTTTCTGGCCGGCTGCATCCAGCTTGGCTTCGGCTTTTTCGGCCGCGGCTTCAATTTTCTTAGCCGCGCGCTCGGCGGCCCGGTCAAGGGCCGAGCCAGCCGACTCCATTTTGCCTTCGGCTTTGTCGTCGGCTACTTCGGCGTTCTCGGCCGTCGCTTCAACGTTGGCTTCCGCGTTTCGCTCTTCGGCTTCGGTGCAGGCGGCCGTGCTCGTAGCCACGGCAATGGCCAGCATCATGGTTTTAACTGACAGTTTCATGGTTGGGAAAGAAGAGGTGAAAAGATGCCCTTTAATCGAAGCCCTGCTAAAAGGTAACCCAGCACCGGCTTGCCTGGTCTTGCGCGTAGCGTTCGAGCAGAGGAGCTAACTTTTTCGAGCCGGGCCTAGTATAGCCGACAACAGTTGCTATTACTTTCTTTCCCATGGATTCCACCGCCACCACTCCCCAGACTCCCCATACGCCTGCCGTGCCGCTGACCGTGAGCGACCAGCAGAACTCGGCCCTGCTCGACGATACGCTGGCCCTTCTCGGCTCTGGCCTGCCCGATAAGGCCGGCAAGCAGGGAATGGCCGAGATTGAGCGCTGGGAGGCCGTACTCAGCTCCTCGGAGCGCCCCGGGCTAGCTAAAATCACGCTGGCCTTGCGCCAGCTGCGCGAAATGCTCGAAGGCTCGGATGCTTCGACCCACGACATTGCCGAAGTGCTGGCCACCCTGGGGGCTGAAACGGCCAAAATTGCCGATGAAGTAGCCGATAACTACAGCGCCCCGCTGGCCAACCTGAGCAAGCTGCTCATTAAAGCCGGCTCCTCGCTGTCCCGCTAAAGCACGCCCTTCTCCAAAGTAGCCCGTCGTAGCGCGAACTTTGTAGCCAGGTTCCGAATCCAGGCCACCGAGCAACTATTGCTCAAGGCGCTGGTTTTGGAGCCTGCACTACAAAGTTCGCGTTACGTCTTTATGTCCCCATACTCTCCCGCCGACCTCACGCCCTACGACCCTTTCGACGGCCTGCGCTTCGGCTTCGACAGCTGCTTTCTCAGCGGGCAGCCCACCACCGCGGCCGACACCGTTCCGGTTTTTGCCGACTGGCTGCAGGCCCGCTACCAGCTGGCCGAGCGGTCTATTCAGCTGCTCGACCACAGCAGCATCACCTACAAAGAGCTGCGCCTGCCCCTCAGCCCGGCCGTGCGCCCGCGTATTGAGGCGCTGGAGCAGGAAGTAGCAGCCGCTGCGGCCCAGGGGCCGGAGGCACTGCGGGCGCTGGGCGACGACAAGCTCTTTCTCTGGCTGGGCAAGATGTTCTACGGCATCTTCATCACCGAGCTGTTCAAGGAGCAGGACCCGCTGATAAAGCCCAAGTACCCGCTGGCCGAAAACGCGGCGCTGCTGCGTAAGTTTCAGGCATTTTACCCCCTGCTGCAGGGCCTGCGCGTGCCCGTGGAGTATGCCGACTTCGCGCCCGGCTCCATCTTCGTGCTCGAAGTAGACCCGGCGGAGGACGTCACTCCATTCGAGTACGACGACGACCTGAATACCCTGGTGTTCAGCATCAAGCTCGATAGGGCGGTGCTCATAGTCACGCTTGGCGACATCGGCATGATACGGCAAGCCATGGGCAAGGTATATGCCGATGCCCGGCGCCCCCTGCACCCGGTGCAGGTAGCCGAGTTCAAGGCGCGGGTGTACTACGCCGCCCACCTGCTCTCCGTGGTGCCCGACATCTACCCCCGTCGGGCCAAGCCCGGCGATACAACCCTGGTATTTGATGCCCTGATTGACGACATCAACACCAGCGTGTTTCACCCCTGGGAAAACTTCGCCTACAGCCAGGCCCTGGCCGAGCTGTGGCTGCGCTGGGGCATCAGCCTGGAAGAAGTGCGCCGCAACCCCGAGATGCCCATGAGTTTGCTTTATGATGAAGAAGGGCAGCCCCGTCAGCTGGCTTCGTGGCCTGTGAAGGTTAGTTAAAAGGGAAGAGTTAAAAGTTAAAACCTGAATGGAGTTTAAATTTTTAACTCTCCCCTTTTAACTCAACGTACTAAATCAAGAGCCTTCCCTTATCTGTCGTGTTAAATCTTATATTGAGCCAGGCTCGTCTATTGGTACTACTGGCTTTGCTGCCCTTAGCTTCCTGCATCAACCTGCTCAAGCCGGGCCGCGACTTCGCGACCTATAAGCCCAGCCCCGCGCCCAATTATGCCATGGCCGATAGCTGGGCCGCCTTGCCCGAGCGCCGCGACTACGCCGACTTAGTGCCCCGCAAGTCAACCCTGCGCGACCAGCAGGCCACGGCCGAGGCCGACGTTTTCTTCCTGCACCGCACCACCTTTATCAACCGCAAAAGCTGGAACGCGAAATTCAGCCACCGCATCGACCGCAGCTCCATCCGGCACCAGGCCACGGTATTCAATGCCGCCGGCCGCATCTACGCGCCGCGCTACCGCCAGGCCACGCTCTACGCGTTTTTCGACCGGGAAACCCCCAACGGCAAGCAGGCCATTGCCCTGGCTTATGAAGATGTAAAAGCCGCTTTCCAGTACTATCTCAAGCATTACAACCAGGGCCGGCCCATCATCCTGGCCGGGCACAGCCAGGGCACCGTGCACGCCAAGCGCCTGCTGCACGAGTTTTTCGAAAACGACCCCAAGCTGCGCCGCCAGCTGGTGGCGGCTTACCTGGTGGGCTTCCCCGTCAAGGTAAAGGAATACACCACCATCCGCCCCTGCGCCGACTCCCTCGAAACCGGCTGCTTTCTTTCCTGGAATTCCGTTTCGCGCGGCCACGAGTACCCCGAAGATGCCGGCGTCACCAGCCCGCTCATCGTGGCCAAAAGCGCCGTCACCAACCCCCTCACCTGGACCACCGACTCGCTACGGGCCCCCGCTAGCCTCAACCGCGGCGGCGTGGGCTGGCCCTTCCGCAAAATCAACCCCCAGGTAACCGATGCCCAGGAGCACAACGGCCTGCTCTGGGTAACGCCCCCCGGCAAGCCCGCCTACGTGCGCTACATCCTGCCCGGCAAGCCCGAGTTCCGCCACTCCTTCCACCTCGCCGACTACGGCCTGTTTTACATGAATGTGCGGCTCAATGCCAAGGCGCGGGTGCAGGCTTGGCTGAGTGCTAATAAATAGAAACTACTTGAATAAAAAATAACTTAACCAAAGCCAAGGCAAGGCTGACCCAATTAGAAAGCTAACAGCGGCATCTCGCTTGCGCAGCATAGCTAGCAGGGACACCACAAATAAGTTCACGCCAAGGCCCCAACTCAATATGGGCGCCAGAATGGCAAGTATTTGCTTTGTACTCGCGTCTCCTATACTGCTTAGAAAAATTGTATTTAATACAAAGGGCAGGAGGCTCCAAGCTAAATAGTAAAAAGCATCTGCTTTTCGTGCTTGGGGTGATATCACTTGAGCCATGGTATGAACTTACGAAAAAAGCCCCGCCGGCACGATGCCAGCGGGGCTTTCAATTTTATCAGGCTCCCCTCTCCCGGAGGGGAGGGGCCGGGGGTGGGGTTATGCCCCGATAGCCACGCGCTTGAAGTCCGTCACGGTCATGCCTTTCGACTTGCTGTCGAGCAGCTGAGCGATGGTCATCGAGCCGTCTTTCACGAACTCCTGGTTCAACAGGGTGTTCTCCTTGTAGAACTTGTTGAGCTTGCCCTGGGCGATTTTCTCCAGCATAGCCTCGGGCTTGCCCTCGGCACGCGCCTGCTCTTTGCCGATTTCGATTTCGCGCTCTACCGTAGCCGAGTCCACCCCGTCTTTGTCAACGGCAACGGGCTTCATGGCTACGATTTGCATGGCTACGTCGCGGCCCACGGCAGCAGCGTCGGCCGAGCCTACGTTCTTCAGGCCCACGAGTACGCCCTTCTTGCTGTCGGAGTGGATGTAGGAAGCTACTTTCTCGCCGGTCAGCGTTACGTAGGTCAGGTCCAGCTTCTCGCCGATTTTGCCGGTCAGGTCGGTGATGTGCTCCTGAATGCTCAGGCCATCGTCTTCCTTCACAGCCAGCAGCTCTTCCTTGGTGGTGGCGTTGGTACGCACGGCGGCATCGAGGATGCGCTGCACCAGCTCACGGAAGTTAGCCACTTTGGCTACCGACTCCGTTTCGCAGGCCAGGGCCACCAGTTTGCCGTTGGTGCCGTCCTCGCTCACGTTCACGGCTACAAAGCCTTCCGAGGTCGTGTTCTCAGCACGCTTGTCGGCAATTTTCTGACCGGCTTTGCGCAGAATGTCGCGCGCAGCTTCGAAGTCGCCATCGGCTTCGGTCAGGGCTTTTTTGCAATCCATCATGCCGGCACCGGTCATGGTGCGGAGCTTGTTTACGTCTGCGGCGGTAATAGCGGCCATTTGAGTGAAAAAGTGTAACGCGGAATTTTATTCCGCGAAGTGGTGAAAATGTGTTTATTAAGTCGCGGAATGGAATTCCGCGTTACAGCAGCAAAAGAAAAGGGGAACCTCCGGAGCCTAGCTACTCGAAGGTTCCCCTTTTTTCAAAGAGCTAAGAAGGGATTATTCTTCGTCAGCAGCCGTCTTTTCAGCAATGGCGGCTTCGTCAGCCTCCTTGCGCTCGGCATCTTCCTTGTCAACTTTGCGCTCCGACAGGCCGTCTTCGATGGCCTTGCCGATTACGCTCACGATGAGCTGAATCGACTTCGAGGCGTCGTCGTTGGCGGGAATCGGGAACTGCACCAGCTCGGGGTTGGAGTTGGTATCGCAGATAGCGAACACCGGGATACCCAGCTTCTGGGCTTCCTTCACGGCGATGTGCTCGCGCTTCACGTCCACTACGAACAGGGCAGCGGGCAGGCGGCCGAGGTCGGCGATGCCGCCGAGTACGCGGTCCAGCTTCTCACGCTCGCGGCTCATCATCAGCTTCTCGCGCTTAGCGAGAGCGGCGTAGGCCGTGTTTTCCTTCACCATCTTGTCGATAGTCGCCATTTTCTTCAGCGACTTGCGCACGGTGGCGAAGTTGGTGAGCATGCCACCCAGCCACCGGTCGGTAACGTAGGGCATCTTCAGGCGCTGGGCTTCGGTGGTTACGATTTCCTGGGCCTGCTTCTTGGTTGCCACGAACATCACCTTGCGGCCGCTCTTGGCAATGTTGCGAATAGCCTGGGCCGCGTAATCGAGCGAAACCAGCGTTTTGTTCAAGTCGATAATGTGGATGCCGTTCTTCTCCATGAAGATGTACGGCGCCATTTTGGGGTCCCACTTGCGGGTGAGGTGACCAAAGTGCGCACCGGCGTCCAGCAGTTCTTTATAAGTCGTCTGAGCCATGATAGTAGTCCTCCTGGATTAGCGTTTCGAGAATTGGAACGAGCGACGAGCCTTGCGCTTGCCGAATTTCTTGCGTTCCACCATCCGGGGGTCGCGGGTCAGGAAGCCTTCCTTCTTCAGAGCGGGACGCGTCTCGGCGTTGTCGCTCACGAGGGCCTTGGTGATGGCCAGACGGATAGCCTCAGCCTGAGCCGAGATGCCGCCGCCGCGCACGTTCACCTTGATGTCGTACTGACCCACCTGCTCCAGCAGGGTGAGGGGTTGGTTCACGACGTTCTCCAGCAGCTCGTTGCTGAAGTACGATTTCATGTCCCGGTCATTGATAGTGATATTCCCTTGCCCGGCTTGCATGTAGATGCGAGCCACCGAGGTTTTTCTTCTACCAGAAGTGTTGGTAATTGCCATTTGGTGGATGGATAAAAAAAGCAGGACCGATATTGGCCTACAGGTTGGTCAGTTCAATGGCACGGGGCTGCTGCGCCTCGTGGGGATGCTCAGCACCAGCGTACACGTACAGGTTGCGGTACTGGGCGGCACCCAGGCGGTTGTCCTGCAGCATGCCTTTCACAGCGTGCTCGATTACGCGGCGCGAGTCGCGGTTCATCTGCTCGCGCACGGTGCGGCGCTTTTGGCCGCCGGGGTAGCCCGAGTGGGTGATGTACACCTTCTCGGTCATTTTCTTGCCCGTCACGCGCAGCTTGTCGGCGTTGATAACAATGACGTTGTCACCGCAGTCGGAGTTGGGGGTGAACGAAGGCTTGTGCTTGCCGCGCAGAATGTTGGCAATCTGCGAGCAAACGCGGCCCAGCGGGGCTACGCTGGCGTCGACGATAACCCAGCTTTTCTGGGCGTTGGCCTTGTTAACGTGGGTTGTCTTGAAGCTCAGGTGGTCCATGAGTCGAAAAAATCTAGTTGCTAAGCAATTGAAAATAAACCCGAAACCGGTAAGGCTTCGGGAAAAACGGACACAAAGGTACTGACTTTTCGGGAGAAAGCAAGCGCTTGCGTAGTATTTCCTGTTGAAGTGCAGCGCAATAGCTGGGCAGCCTGCCTGGAACCGGCTGAATCACGCTTCAGGCAGCGCAGAGCGCCTACTGATATTGCCGCAGCGTGTCGACCAGAACCCGGAAATCCTTGGGGTAAGGCGCTTCTACTACAATGTCCTCACCGCTTAGCCCCTGAAACTGCAGGCGCATGGCATGCAGGGCAAAGCGCTTGATAAACGGCTGCTCGGCCTCGCCCTCCTTCATGTTAAACTTCTTCTTGAGCGAAGACAGGTAGAAGTCTTCCCCGCCATAGGTTACATCCCCCACAATGGGCGACTCCAGAAACATCAGGTGCAGGCGAATCTGGTGCATGCGGCCCGTAATGGGCTCGCACAGCATCAGGGCGTGGCGGGCAAAGGTTTCGAGGGTGGTGAAGTGGGTTTCGGCGGGCTTGCCTTTGTAGGCCAGGCGGGCCTTGCCCCGGCTGGTGTTTTCGATGTTGCGCTGCACCACGTGGTGGTCGAGCTGGGGCGTGCCCCACACCACGGCGTGGTACTGCTTCTTTACCAGCCGGTCTTCAAACTGCATGGCCAGGTGGCGGTAGGCGGCCGGCGTCTTGGCGAAGGCCAGGGCGCCACTGGTGTCGCGGTCGAGCCGGTGGGCCGCCTGAATGTCGTCGTAGCTCTGCCGGGCCAGGCGCAGCAGGTTGGGGGCCCCGCCCACCCGCTCGTCGAGCGTGGCCAGAAACGGGGGCTTGTTTACCACGACGTAGTCGTCGTTTTCAAACAGGATGAGGTCGGCGAAATTGGGAAGCTTCATAGAGAAGCACAAAGGTACGACAGCCCGTAGCGCGGAATTCCATTCCGCGACAGCGCAAGCAGCCCCCTGCGACGCGGAATGGAATTCCGCGCTACGTCGCCTTGGGCCTGCCCAGCTTGAACTCCAGCGTAGTGCCTTCGCCAACGGTGCTTTTTACCCGGATAGCCGACTTATGCGCTTCCACAATGTGCTTGCTGATGGCCAGGCCCAGACCCGAGCCACCGGAGTCGCGCGAGCGGCTTTTGTCGATGCGGTAAAAACGTTCGAAGATGCGGCTTTGGTGTTCGGGGGCAATGCCGGCTCCGTCGTCGCGCACGGCAATGCGCACGGAGCGGCCGCTTTCCACCAGCGACACCACCACCCGGCCCTGGTCGCGGCCGTACTTAATGGCGTTATCAATCAGGTTTACCAGCACCTGGCGGATGCGGTTGCGGTCGGCTACCACGTTCAGGCCATCGGCTGGCAAAGTAGGTGGGAACAGCTCCAGGGTGGTTCCGCGCCGGGCAGCCTGCTGTTCGAGCAGCTCAAATATCTCCTGTACCAGGGCCACAATGTCGAAGCGCTGCCGGCGCATGCGCACCACCCCTTTTTCCAGCTGCGCGATGGTGACCAGGTCCTGCACCAGCGCGTCGAGGGTATCGAGGCTGGCGGCGGCTTTACTTAAGAACTTACGCCGCGTGGCCAGGTCAATCTCATCGTCTTCGTCGTCGAGCACGGTGTGCACAAAGCCCTGGGCGGCGAAAAGCGGCGTTTTCAGCTCGTGCGACACGTCGGCCAGAAACTCCCGGCGCAGGGCCTGCAGCCGCACCAGCTCGTCGAGCTCCTGCTGCCGGCGCTCGGCCATCTGGATAATTTCCTCCCGTACCCGCTTGATGGGCTCGGGGCGAAACAGAAACTTGTTGCTGAGCTTTTTGAACTCCTTGCGCTTGATATGCTCCAGCCCGGCGTAAATGCCGTTGATTTCCCGGAAGATGAGGGCTTCAAAGGAAAGGTACACCAGCAGGAAGCAGGCCGCTACCGTTACGCCAGCTGCCAGAAATGCCTGCTGCGAGGTCAGGGTATGCGCTACATAAGCGAAAGTGGTTAAGACACCCGCAACCAGAAGAGCAATAAGGATGGCAATGGTGCGCGAAGAAAGGTACATGGATTATCGGGCGCTAAAATTAAATTTTAACTTGTTTTTAATGGTGTTTTACCAGACGGCTAATCTTTTTTTATAAAAGAGCTAAAAAAGTTCTTATGGTACATTTCCAATAGTATAGCTTTGCGGTGAGAAACCATCCATTCATAATTTTTCAAATGAAAAAAGTACTATTGACACTCGGCATTCTTGGTTGCGGCTCCCTTGCTGCCAATGCGCAGGATAATGCAATCAAACTCAATGTTACCAGCTTGCTATTCGGTATTGGTAATGGCTCTTTTGAGCACAAACTAAGTGACCAGTCTTCGCTTCAGCTAGGGGCTTTTTATGCTAGCTACGGTAGCGACGAAAGCGGTAAGTTCACAGGTTTTGGCATCACGCCCGAGTACCGCTTTTATGTGACCGGCGAATCGATGCAGGGCCTTTTCATTGGGCCTTTCGTGCGCTTCCAAAACTTTAACATCTCTTCTACTTCTACTTTTGGTACTTCTACAAGCACCGACAAATCCACTCTCACTACTTTTGGTGGTGGGGTAAATGTTGGCTACCAGTGGATTTTTGGCGGCCACTTCTCGATGGAGCCCTTCCTGCGCTTGGGCTACAACGCTGGCAAACCCAAGTCAGACAACAACGGCAACGTTGACTACACGGGCCTGAGCTATTTCACCGGCACCAGCGTACTGCCCGGCCTGAACCTGGGCTTTGCTTTCTAAGCCAGCCTGAAGTCCATAAAAAAAGCGTCGCTGCCGGTTGGCAGCGACGCTTTTTTTATGGAAAGCTTAGTCGACATTGAACTTGTAGCCCACGCCCTTTATGGTTTGAATGTGGTGCTCGCCCACCTTCTCGCGCACCTTGCGCACGTGCACATCTACGGTGCGGGCCAGCACAAACACGTCGTTGCCCCAGATGTTCTGTAGCAGCTCCTCACGGTTGAACACCTTGTGTGGCGTGGCAGCGAGGAAGGCCAGCAGCTCAAACTCTTTCTTCGGTAAGGTAATCTTGCGGCCTTCCTGGTACACGGCAAAGCCGGTCCGGTCGATGCGCAGGCCATTGATGTCGATGGCATCGATGGCCGTGTGGGGGTCCTGGTCGCGGCGCTTTACCGCGGCCAGGCGGCTGAGCAGGGCCCGGGGCTTGATGGGCTTGGCGATAAAGTCGTCGGCACCCGCGTCGAAGGCGGCTACTTCGGAGAACTCCTCGGCCCGGGCCGTCAGAAACAGGATGTAAGTATCCTTAAACTTTGCTTGCTCGCGCAGCAGGCGGCAGGCCGCGATGCCATCGAGGTGGGGCATCATCACGTCGAGCAGGATGATGTCGGGGTTGAACTCGGCGGCCACTTCCAGGGCTTTGCGCCCGTCCGGGGCCGATGCCGTCTGGTAGCCTTCCTTCCTGAGGTTGTACTCCAGCAACTCGACAATGTCCGGGTCGTCGTCGACCACAAGGATTTTATAAACGGCTGATTTAGGAGTGGCCACGGCAAAAAGGCTTTAGTGAGGCAATAATGCGCAGTACAAAAGTACCGCCGCCGCGATGCTTCAGCATGTTACGTTTGTGTGACCTCAGGCTTAGCCCCATTTCGGGGCTGCTGTACGTAGCGCGGACTTGTAGTCCGCGAGTGCGCCCGAATTGATGGACTCTCGCGGACTAAAAGCCCGCGCTACTGAGCGGCGTACAGCGGAACGGTGGAACCGCTCTAGGGCGCCAAGACGCGGACTGCCCCCGCTCTTGCCTGGAGAAAGCAACAACGGGGGCAGCGCCAAAAGTGGGATTGGGATTATCGTACTGCGTTCAGGGGGTGCTTCAGGCCCTGGTACTTCACCATGTCTACCTTCACCGAGCCGACGAACATCTCGGCTACGAACAGCACCGGGATTTTATTCCGGTCGTCGGAGAAATACACGGCAATGGCGTTTTCACCACGGAAGAGCTTGTTGTCGGGCATTCGGGGTACCAGCTTGTGGGTGCGATAGGTGCCGGCCTTGGTTTCTACCGTTTCGCGGCCTTTGTAAATCACGTCCAGCATAAAATTTTCACCGTCGAGGAAGCCCGGTACTTTTATCACCTCACCTACCCGCATACGGTCGAAGGGCAGGGTGCGCAGGTAGTAGAAGCCACTCACCATGTCGACCGAGTTGTTGGCGATTTTTACCGTGGTTCGCTTGGGCTCGTCCTTGTCGTGGTCCTGCACCTCTGCCAGGTCGTTGAGGTGGTCGAAGTACACAGTTTCCTTTTTGCGGTACTTGTTCTCGGCGATATCGCGCTGGGAGCGCAGCGGCAGAATACTGGTGGTGTCGATGTAGGAGCGCCACTGGTCGCGAATGCGCAGAAAGAAATCCAGGGAGCCCGTGGTGCGGCCGCTCACCGTGGCTTTGTAGCAGGGCCGGTCGTTTACGCGTTCCAAGCCGTTGGCCGTTTCTACGGTGGCCACGCCGCCATTAATCAGGCCATAGTGTACCGTGTAGTTGATTACTTCACCCCGGCCAAAGCTGTTTTGAGGAATGCTTCGCACAGCATCGCCGGGGCCCAGCTGCGGCAAAGCAGCAGCGGTGAGCAGCAGAGCAAGCGGAGAAATTAAAAGCCAGAGGCGGTTCATAGTACAGGTGAGGTGAATATCCGTCGGGGCAAGACAAACAGAATGCCAGTAAAGCTACGCTTGGCTGAAAGGCAAAGATTATACGGGCCTCCCCGCCGGCCCGCTTTCCTGGCCCGGCTAGCCAGAGCGAGGCCCGGCATACAGAAGCCGTTCCAAGCCCTGTAGAGGCAGCCGTATATAGCAAAAAGCCCGTCGCGGCATGCAACGGGCTTTTGTACTGATAGGTTCAAGCGGAGGCTTAGAGCGTGTCTTCGCCGTCCTCGGGGCCAGCCATGTCGACGGGAATTACGTCCTCGTCGCCTTTGGCCATCTGCCGGATTTTGGCTTCGATTTGCTCGGCTAGCTCAGGGTTGTCGAGCAGCAGGGTTTTCACCGCTTCGCGGCCCTGGCCGATTTTCTGGTCGCCGTAGCTAAACCAGGAGCCCGACTTGGCAATGATGCCCATGTCGACGCCCAGGTCCACAATTTCGCCGACTTTGGAGATGCCCTGGCCGTAGATGATGTCGAACTCCACCACCTTGAAGGGCGGCGCTACTTTGTTTTTCACCACCTTCACCTTGGTGCGGTTGCCGGTTACGTTGTCCTTGTCTTCCTTGATTTGGCCGATACGACGGATGTCGAGGCGCACCGAAGCGTAGAATTTCAGGGCGTTACCACCGGTGGTGGTTTCGGGCGAGCCGAACATCACACCGATTTTCTCACGCAGCTGGTTGATGAAGATGCAGCAGCAGCCAGTCTTGTTGATGGTGCCGGTGAGCTTGCGCAGGGCCTGGCTCATGAGGCGGGCGTGCAGGCCCACTTTCGAGTCGCCCATGTCGCCTTCGAGCTCGCCTTTGGGAACCAGGGCGGCTACGGAGTCAATCACGCAGATGTCGACGGCACCCGAGGAAATCAGCTGGTCGGCGATTTCCAGGGCCTGCTCGCCGTTGTCGGGCTGAGCAATGAGGAGGTTAGCGGTGTCGATGCCCAGCTTCTGGGCATAGATGGGGTCGAAGGCGTGCTCGGCGTCGATAAAGGCCGCCATGCCCCCACTTTTCTGGGCTTCGGCAATGGCGTGCAGGGTAAGGGTGGTTTTACCCGACGATTCCGGGCCGTAAATCTCCACGATGCGGCCCTTGGGCAGCCCGCCAATGCCCAGCGCGATGTCGAGCGAAAGGGAGCCGGTGCTGATAGCCGGGATGTCGCCGACTTTCTGGTCGGAGAGCTTCATCACGGTGCCTTTGCCATAGGCTTTGTCCAGCTTGTCCAGCGTGAGCTGGAGGGCTTTCATTTTTTCGGCGGCGACGTTGGTCTCGCCTTTGTCCGCTTTAGAAGCTTTGTCGGTAGCTACTGCCATTGGTGTGGGTTGGGAAAAAAGGAATTAGGTTTGATAAAGATAATCGAAATTCAGCCAATTGCCAATGCTACGAAAAAACCTGCGCTGGCGCTGTTCTGCTTGGCTTTTTCTAACACAACGACCCTGCGTTTCGTGCCATTGGAAGCGGAAATATATGAGGAATTTTCTAAAAATTTTAGTTGGCCTTGTGCTTGTGCTAATTACAGTAGAAAAGGCAAGCGCGCAGCTGGATAATCGGGCGTTTATCTCATCTGAGCCAGGGGTACGCAGGCACCAGTATTTTCATGGGAATTCGCGACTACTCATATCTCCTGACTTTCGCGCAAATGACACAGTAGTAATCGATTCTCTTTCTGGGCGGTTATTGCTGAATCTGCAAAGCTTAACTTTCTTCAAAGACAACGAATATTTTAACCAGATTATCGAAGGATATACCCTGTTTGGGACGCACTTAAACCCACAGCTAGTCTATTATCCTAGTGCTAGCTTACGGCTGGAAGCGGGTATCTTTTTGTGGAAAGATTTTGGTGCCCCCGGATTCCAGCAGGTGCGCCCCACATTTCGGGCTACCTGGACTGTCAACAATAGCCAGTTTATACTAGGCAATATCCGGCCTCATTTAAATCATGGTTATATAGAGCCGCTCTTTAATTTTGAGCGAGTATTACTACGTCCGCTTGAGGAGGGCTTGCAATACCGTTTCACGAGTAATCATCTCTGGCTGGATGCTTGGGTAGACTGGCAGCGACAGCAATACCGATACAGTAATTTTCAGGAAGAAATTGCAGGAGGGCTAAGCGGCGATTTTGGTCTTCTTGGTGAGAGACAACACGGTGCATTAACGGTTTCGGTGCCTTTTCAATTTACTGCTACCCATAGTGGCGGGCAGATTGACACATTGGATAAACCACTACAGACACTATTTAATGAGGCGCTGGGCCTAACTGTACGCTGGGCTTACGCTAGGCATAGAGCCCTTCGCCTCAACGCCTATGCTCTCGGCTACCAGGACCGTTCCTTCGTCAGCAGCTTTCCCTTCCAATCGGGAATGGGCGTTTACCTCAACGGCACCCTGGAAACCAAATATGCCGACTTCATGCTGAGCTACTTCCAGGGCCGCAATTTCATTTCCCCACTGGGCGGCGACTTGTACCAGGGCATCTCGCGCACCGTGTCGGACCCCACGTATAGCGAGGCTAACCGGCAGTTATTGCTGCTGCGCCTCATGCGCGACTTCCGCATCGATGATTCGGCCGCGCTGACTGTTCGCGTAGAGCCGGTGTACGACCTGAATGCCCGGCTGCTGGATTTTTCCTTTGGGGTGTATCTCAACTTCCGACAGGAATGGCTGCTAGGGAATGTGGGAAAGCGGGTGCGGGTGGGGCGGTAGCCGTAGCTGTTGCTCAGAAGAATGGGAAAACCGGCTGGCAGATGTAGAGACGCAACATTTTGCGTCTCGTCGTTGAGCGACCCGGCAGAACAATACTTGTGCTAACGGCGCAGTCCCGGAGACGCAAAATATTGCGTCTCTACATCGTTCCTGAGTCAAGCTGAGACAGGGCTGCCGATTTACCGCTTCAGCACAAAGCGCACGATATTATCGTCGGGCGCCAAATCCAGGGTGCGCACCCAGAAGGGTGGCTTGGGCTTGGGTTCTTCCTTAAACCCAATGGCCCGGGCCACACCCTGGCCCCGCAGGTTGTCGGCAAAGCAGCGAATCAGCAGCTGGCGGGCGCCCAGGGTTTCGAGGCCGAAGGCCGTAATGGCCTCCAGGGCCTCACGGGCATAGCCGTGGCCTTCGGCCGTGGTCGACAGGTAGTAGCCTATCTCCCCGCTGTGGGGTGGGTGGGGCATGAGGCAGATGTCGCCGAGGTAGTCCTGCGTGCTGCGGTCCCAGATGCCAAACACGTAGAAGCGCCCCGTGTCCCAGTCGTGGCTGAAGCCGGTAATCGCCTGCAGGGCCCCGGCCAGCGTGGTGATGGTGCGCAGGCGGTCGGGAAAAGACGACTGCAGCCGCTGGGCTTCGGTGGCCAGCAAGGCAAAAAAGTCGCCGGCGTCGGTGGGCTCGTAGGGCCGCAGCAGCAGGCGGGCGGTTAGAAGGGGAGTACGCGGTAGCGGGGCCATGGAAGTATTTACGAAGATGCGGGCCGGCTGTAACCCCCAAGTGAGGAGAAAAGTAAGCACTAGGTAGCCCCGCTCAGGCGGGCAATTCTTTGGCGCTTCAGTGCGAGCTTACATTCTATTCACTTAGCCGGCTTTTAGCTGGCGCAACACCTCATCATTATGCAGGGCAGACTCACAGGAAAAGTAGCCATCGTTACGGGTGGCGGGGCAGGTATTGGCGAGGCCGTGGCTAAGCGCTTTGCCAAAGAAGGCGCGGCCGTGGTAGTAGCGGGCTTCGCCGAAGACCCGGTGCGTGAGGTAAGTGAGGAAATCACCGCCAGCGGGGGACAAGCTGTGCCCTTCACCGGCGACTTATCCCTGCAGCCCGTAGCCGAGGCCTGCGTGCAGCTGGCCGTAGAGCAGTTTGGCAAGCTCGACATTCTCATCAACAATGCGGGCGTGTTTCCGGCCACGGCAACCCTCGACAAGTACCCGGTTGAGGCGTTTGAGTACATGGTGAAGAATAACATCTACTCGGTGTTTCACATGACGCGGGCCGCCCTGCCTTACCTGCAGAAATCCCGGGGCAATATTGTATCGGCTGGCTCCGAGGCAGGCTGGATGGGCATTGCCCAGAATACGCCTTACGGCGGCACCAAGGCCTTTATTCATGCCTTCATGAAAGGCGTGTCGACGGAGCAGGCCAAGGAAGGCGTGCGCGCCAACTGCGTATGCCCCGGCCCGGTAGATACAGCCTGGACGCACAAGGAAACCGGACCCATGAGCGCCAAGATGGAAAAAGAGGTGGTGGCTGCCCCGCCCCTGGGCCGTCGGGGCACCCCCGAGGAGGTAGCCAACGTGTACCTGTTCCTGGCCTCCGATGAGGCGAGCTACGTGACCGGCGCCCTCTACTTCGTGGATGGGGGCGTGACCAACTCCAAAGGCCCGCACGGCGAAGAGGTGCCCAGCGAACTGAAGAAAGAGCCCGAAGGCCAGCTGGTGCTGGAACACAGCAAGGACGGCCACACCAGCATTCGGGAAGAAAATGCCGGGCGGATGGTCTGAACCGCAGATTGACGCAGATTTATCGGATAAAAACGGATTCAAAAGTCCTTTATCTATTCAATCATAGCCAAAGCAAAAGGCCACTGCTAAACGAGCAGTGGCCTTTTGCTTTGATAGCATAAGCGGAAAAGAATCCGTTCTTATCCGTTTAATCCGCGTCAATCTGCGGTTCAGACGGCGTATTGCTTGGGGCTGCCCAGGGCTTGCTGGGTGCGCATTACGTTTACCTGGCGGGCGGCTTCGTTGAAGAATTCGAGGCGTCGGATAAGCATTTCCTTGGTCAGTACGCGGCCTTCCGGGGTGCGCATGGTACCGCGCTTGTCGGCCAGGATGCGCTGCATGGCGGCCAGCGTCTGGCCTTCGTGCCGCATAAACTGCTGCTGAAACTCGGCCAGGCGGGCTACCCCGGTGGCGGTGAGCTGAAACTGCTCGCCGCCGCCCTGGTTCAGCACTTCGCACAGCACATATACTTCCAGCGGCAGGCTGGTTTCGAGCGAAGTCGTGCGCAGGTCAAGGCCGGCGGCCAGGGCGTCGAGGATGATGCGCACGTTGCGCTCAAACTGCTCGTAGTAGGATTGGGCTTCCATTTTCAATTAACAATGAACAGTGAACAATAAGCAATAAGCGGTTAGAACAACATTGTTCACTGCTCACTGCTCATTGCTCATTGGTTACAACAGTTCTTTCACAATCTGCTCCACGCCGATGCCTTCGGCTTCGGCTTTGAAGTTGCGCACCAGGCGGTGGCGCAGGATGGGCACGGCTACGGCGCGCACGTCTTCAATATCGGGCGAGTACTTGCCGTTGAGCAGGGCGTTGCACTTGGCGCCTACAATCAGGTGCTGCGACGCCCGGGGGCCAGCGCCCCATTCCAGCAGCTGATTGGTGCGGGGGGCAGCCCGCTCGGTGTTGGGCCGGGTTTTTTGCACCAGGTTCACGGCATACTCCACCACGTTGTCGGCCACCGGCACGCGGCGCACCAGCTCCTGGTAGGCCTGAATCTCGGCAGCGTGCAGCACCTTGTTTACCGTCTGCTTGGTGTTGGAAGTGGTGTTTTTTACAATGCTCAGCTCTTCCGCGTAGCTCGGGTAGCCCAGCTCAATGTTGAACATGAAGCGGTCGAGCTGGGCTTCGGGCAGGGGGTAGGTACCTTCCTGCTCGATGGGGTTCTGGGTGGCCAGCACGAAGAAGGGACGCGAGAGCGGGTAACGCTTGCCAGCTACCGTGACGGCGTATTCCTGCATCGATTCAAGCAGGGCGGCCTGGGTTTTGGGTGGCGTGCGGTTGATTTCGTCGGCCAGGATGATGTTGGCAAACACCGGCCCTTTCACGAACTGAAAGTCGCGCTGCTGGTTCATGGTTTCCGAGCCCACGATGTCGGACGGCATCAGGTCGGGCGTGAACTGAATGCGGTTGAACGACAGGTCGAGGGAGTCGGCAATGGTTTGGATGAGCAGAGTCTTGGCCAGGCCGGGCACGCCCACCAGCAGGCTATGGCCCTGCGAAAAAACCGCGGTGAGTACCAGGCGCACCACTTCGTCCTGGCCCACGATGACTTTCCCTATTTCCTGGCGCAGCGAGCGAAAGGAGGCAGCCAGCGCGTCGGCGGCTTCTTTGTCGTTTGTCATTATTTAGAACTTAGAAATAAGAGCTTAGAACTTAGTCACTGAATGTGAATGAGGATTGAAGAGCTAATCGGGGCTTAAACGTTGCTGAACAAGTCTAAGCTCCAGGCTCTAAAATCTAAGCTCTATTCTTCAACGTCGAGCACCTTGCACTGGGCGTACTCCGGGGCAATTTCCAGGTACACGCTCCCCCGGTTTTTCAAAAACCAGTTGTCAAGCGCCTTGTTTCTTTTCTCGGCCAGGGCCGCGGCCGCAATTTTCTGATAGTCTTCCTGCAGGTTGGCCTGGTGAGGCGGGGTGTTCGACTTCAGCCAGATGATGCGCATGGCCTCCTTGCCGTCGTCGGTACGATACGGCAGCGGCGGGGTGATGTGGCCCACCTTCATGGTGTCGATGGTGAAGAAGATGGCGGGGTCGAGCTTGTCGAGCGGCAGGCGCGAGCCGCCGTCCTGGCGGTTCGCAAACAGGCCACCGTTGCCGCTGCTGCTTTTGTCGGATGAGTGCTCTTTGGCCGCTTTGGCAAAGCTGATGCTGTCAGCCAGAATCTGCCGGCGGATGCGGGCCAGCTTTTTGCCGGCTTCGCTGGCATCGGCGCTGCCCGTGGCCGGCTTGAGCAGAATGTGGCGCGTGGAGTAGCTGTCGCCTTTGCGCTCAATAAACTGAATGAGGTGGAAGCCGAACTGCGACTGCACCACCGGCGAAAGCTGGCCGGGCTCCAGCTTCAGGGCCGCAGCTTCGTACTCGGGCACCAGCTCGCGGCGCTTAAAGAAACCCAGGTAGCCACCTTCAGCGGCCGAGCCGGGGTCCTCAGAATGCTTCTTGGCCAGGGTGGCAAAGTCGGCCCCGGCCAGAATCTGGGCCCGGATGTCGTTGAGCTTGGCGATGGTGGCCTGCTTGGCTTTTTCGTTTACCTGGGCCGGAATCACAATCTGCCCCACCTCTACCTCGGTGCTGTAGTAGGGCAGGCTGTCCTTGGGCACCCGGTTGAAGTAGGCGCTTACTTCTTTGGGCGTAACGGACACCTTGCCGGTGATGGTTTCCTGCATTTTCTGCTGCACCAGCTGCTCCTGAATCTGGGGGCGCAGGTCGTCCTTCAAGGCCTTCACGGGCTTGTTGTACATCTCTTCCAGCTTTTTCTCGGAGCCAATCTGCTGGATGAAGTAGGCCATGCGGCGGTCCAGCTCGTTGTTTACCTGCTGGTCGGTAACCGTTACCGAGTCGGTTTCGGCCTTGGCCAGCATGAGCTTGTTAAGCACCAGGCTCTGCAGAATCTTGCACTTTAAGTCCGGCGGCAGCAGCTTGCCTTCGGCGCGGGCTACCTCCTGGGCGTAAATGTTCTCGACATCGGAGCGCAGCACAATCTGGTTGTCAACCTTTACAACAATTCCATCCAGCAGCTGCTGGCCTTTGCTGCGGCTGATGCCAAGCTGGGCCTGGCTTTGGGGGGTAATAGCCAGCAGCAACAGCACCGTAAGGAGCAGGTGTGTGGCGGCACGGTTCACTTGATACAGCATAGAATAGGGAATGGAGCCAGCCGAACGGTTGTTCAAAGCCGGGCCGGCGTAGGTGCTAACACCACAAACGGCCCGTAAATTTCACTATAAATCCGTAGGCAGGCAAAAACAAGGAGTAGCAGGGGCCCGATAAGGTTGCAGCCTAGCCAATGGGTAAATGGCTGAATGGCTGAATGGGTGAATGACCCGCGAATCTGAGTCATTCACCCATTCATCCATTCAGCCATTTACTCGTGGCTTACTTGGTTACCAGCTTATTTACCTCGGCATCGTTCACTTTCACCGGGTATTTCTGCCGCAGCTCGGCAATCCACTGCTTTTCGAGGTAGGTCTGGTAGTCGCTGGTGGCCTGGCCGCGGGCCTCAGCCAGGCTTTTGGGACCGGCCGGGAGGCTCTTGTCGATGATGACGGCGTAATGACGGCCGTCTTTCTGCACGGTGTAGGTGCCAGGCTCGCGGTTCATCATGTCATCCACTACCTTGTTGTCGCCCTTCTGGAAGATGCGCTGGGTGACTTGTACCGAGAGCGGGTTCTGCTCATTCATCAAGGCTTCCAGGGCCGTGGGGCTGCTGCTCACCAGCGCAATCTGGGCGGTGGGCTCACCAAACGGCGCGGCTGCCATGGCCGAGCGCAGGCGGCGGGCCGGGATGCCGCTTTTGCGGCGCAGGTAGCTCACGGCGGAATCGCCGCGGGCCTTGGCCAGGGAGGCTTTTTCGCCTTTTTTAATCCGGCCGGTGAGGGTTACCGTCGTCAGGGTGTCTTCCATCATGCGGCGGGCTACCTCATCGAGCGAAATCCAGCCAATCTTGGTCAGGATGGCGGTGTTGGGGCGGAAAGTGGCGCCTTTGGCCAGCCCCTTGGTTACGGGGTAGCGACCGGTTTTCATTTCTTTCTGGGCCCGGGCCAGCAGCTCCGGCGTAGCCGCGCTGATAACCGTGCCCTGCACGCGCTGGTCCCACTGGTACTTAGCCTGGTTTTCGGCGAAGTATTTCTTCAGCCCAACGGTGTCTTCAATGGCTTTGCTCCATACTTTCTCGTCCATGAGCTGAAACAGCAGGATGCCGTCGCGGTACTCTTTCACCAGCATGCGGTAGTCCTCATACTTGGTGTCGAGGCTGTTGCGCTCAAACTCGGTCAGGGTCTGGTCTACGTACTGGTCGTAGAGCTGCTGCATCAAGAACTTGGGGTCGGCTCCGGGGCGGGAGCGCTGGTTCTGCTGAGCAAACGTCAGGAAATCCTTGATGGGGTAGGGCTTGCCCTTGATGGTGAACAGGGGCATGTTATCGCTCATGCCCTTGCTGCCTTTGGCCGGAGCGGCCGTGGGAGCCGTGTATTTAAAGCGGCCGTTCACGAGGGCGGTATCGGCTTTGCCCAGCACGTACTGCTTGGCAGCAGGAATTTCCACAAACTGGTCTTCCTGGCGCACGCGCTTGAGGAAAGCGGCGCGGTTCAGCTCCGAGCGGGAGTCCTTGGCCACCTTGCTTTTCAGGGTGGGCTCCATGTCGGCAAACTTGGGTACGGGCTGCTTCTCAATCAGCTTGATTACGTGCCAGCCATAGGGTGTTTGCACAGGGGCGGCCAGGTCGCCGGGGCTCTGCAGCTTAAAGGCGGCTTCCTCAAACGAGGGAATCATGCGGCCGGTGCCGAAGGGCGGCAGCTCGCCGCCGTTGGCGGCCGAGCCGGCATCCTCCGAGAACTGCGCCACGAGCTTGTCCCAGTTCTCGCCTTTACGGAGGCGGGCGTACAGCTCGTCAATCTTCTTTTTAGCGGTCAGCGAGTCGGCCGTCGGGGCGTTGCGGTTCACGCGCACCATCAGGTGAGCTACTTTCACCTCCCCCTGAGCCGCGCGCTTGTCGTTTACCTTGATGAGGTGGTAGCCGAAGCGGGTACGTACCGGCGCCGAAATCTGCCCTACGGGCGTCTTGTAGGCAACCGACTCGAAGGGGTACACCATCTGCATGGCGGTGAAGTAGCCCAGCTTGCCGCCGTTGTCTTTGGCCGAGGGGTCTTCGCTTACTTCCCGAGCCAGCGCTCCAAAGTCCTGACCGGCGGCAATCTGCTGGCGGATTTTCTCAATTTTCTGATACGCCGCCAGGGTATCCTGCGGCGCCGCGTCGGGGGCAATGCGTATCAGGATGTGGGAGGCATTGACTTCCTGACCCATGCGGTCGTACGCCTCCTTCACCAGCTGGTCGGTTACGCTCTTTTCCGTCAGGTAGGGCTGAGCCAGCTGCTGGCGGTAGCCATCGAGCTCCCGCTTAAAGGCTTGGGTGGTATCGAGGCCTTTCTGTTCGGCTTCCAGCACCTTGAGGCGGAAGTTGGTGTACAGGTCCAGGTACTCGTTTACGCTCTGGCGGCTGCCGTACTCGGGCGCATTGCTGTTGTTCTTGCGATAAACGTAAGCAAACTCGCTGGCTGGCACCGGGTAAGTTCCCAGTGTTTCGATTACAGGGCCGGTGGTGGTTGAGGCGGCAGCCGTGGCCGCGGGTTTGGAAGCCTGGCAGCCGGAGAATAGCGTAGCGGCGGCCGCGCCGACGTACAAAATGCGTTTGTGCATAAGTGGATTAAGAAGTCAGCTGCGCCGGATAGGTAGGCAGATGCGGCGCGGGCGTAAGATTACCGCTGCGAAATTAGGCAATTTTACGTGTAAGTGGGAGGGACGCAGCAAGTGACCGCCAACAGCAGGACGGCGCCCAAGGGTAGATTCCTGTTTGCAGCGGCAAGCAGCAGATGCTCAGCGCTGCCCAGCACGGCTGTCCGGCTGCCAGCTGAACCGGCACTCATAAGAAGTCCCCCGCCTGTTTAGGCGGGGGACTTCTTAAGTATTGCTCAGGTCAGGGGAGAGAGTTAAAAGTTTAAAGAGAAACAAGCCCGTCTTTGAACTATCAGCATTTGACTTCTTATTCAAAGCATACACCAATAGAGGAGCTGCGCTGAGTGGGGGCCAAGTGCAGCGCTTACGCCAGGCGCTTGCTCAGATGACAAACGGTGTGGTTGTCGCGGGTGAAGAACTCCACCCGGTCCATAAGGCGGTTTACCAGGGTCATGCCCATGCCGCCTTTGCGGCCCTGGCGGATGTAGTCGCGCAGGTCGGGGGCCTGGTGTTCCGGCGGCAGGAAAATGGTATCGCCCTGGTCGGCTATCTCGATGTTGAGCTCCGGTCCTTTGAAGCTCATTTTCAAGTCCAGAAACTGCGTTTCATCCTCATCGTTGGCATGAATGATGAAGTTGGCCACTACCTCGTCGACGGCCAGAACTACTTGATTTACTGCTACATCGGCAAGCTGGCGCTGGGTGAGGTAAGTCCGCACGAAGTCGCGCACCTCTTGCAGGTTGCCGCGCGAACAAGCAATGCGGAGTGTGGACTTCATCTTGACAGAATTAAAAATTAAAAATTAAAAATGATGAATTGCCGATGGGGGCCGGCGGCAACATTTATAATTTCTAATTCAAAATTTTTAATTGAATTAGGCAGCCGTGGCTTCGGCTTCGGTGGGAACGATGGTCATCAGGGCATCGAGGCCCAGGATTTCAAACACGTTGAAAACCTTTTCCTGCATGTTGTAGAAAACCAGCTTTACGTTGGCATCCTGAAAGCGCTGCAGGTGGGAGATGAATACGCCCAGGCCGGCCGAGGAAATGTAGGTCAGCTTGGCGCAGTCCACCAGCACCTTGCGGTACTCAAGGATATCGGGCTTAGCCAGTTCGGTGTCGAGCAGGATGGCGGAGCTAGCGTCCAGTTCACCGTCTAGCTGGAGGGTGAGGACATCGGCGGAGGGTTGAGCGGTTACTTTCATAGTGAGGCCGATACGTTAGGCGAATGGTGCGGGTTGAGCGGCTTTAAATTTTATGACCAGCAGGGTTTGGTCGTCGTGAATAGGGTAGCCGCGGGTGAAGTTGTTGAGGTCGCGCAGGATGTGCTCCTTGATTTCGTCTGCTTCGAGGTAGTAGCTGGCTTCGAGCTGGGCTTTGAGGCGGGCCTCGCCGTACTCGGTGTTGCCCTCGCCCCGGGCTTCTACGATGCCATCGGTGTAGATGACCATCACATCGCCGGGGCTGTAGTCGTAAAACTGATTTTTGATGTGCTTCTCGTAGCTGTCGTTGCGGATAATGCCCAGGCCCAGGCCGGTCGACTCGAAGTAGAACACTTCCTCGCGCATGGCGTGGTAGTACAGGGTATGGCAGTGCCCGGCCCGCGCAAACATGAAGCCGCCCTGCTCATAGTCGATGATGTAGAGCGTGGAGGTGATAAACGACGAGCGTTCCAGGCAGTGGGTAAGGGCCGCGTTGGCCTGGGCCATGAACTTGCTGGGCACCGGAAACTTGTCGCGCTCCGACTTAGCCAAAGGGTTTTCCTGCATCAGCGCGTGGAAAATTCCTTTCATCTGGGCCATGTGAAAGGCAGCCGTGACGCCCTTGCCGGATACGTCGCCGATGAGCACAGCCAGGCGGCGGCCCGGCAGGTGCAGGAAGTCGTAGAAGTCGCCGCCTACTTCCTTGGCGGCCAGGGAGTGGGAGCTGATTTCGAACCAGTTGTCGGTAGGGAGGTTTTTAGGAATCAGGCTTTCCTGCACCTGCGAAGCAATTTTCAGCTCTTCCTGGGTGCGCTGATTTTCGGCCGAGTTGGCGGCCAGCTGAAGGTTTTCAATACTAAGGACTGCCTGGCTGGTGAAGGTCTGCAGAATGCCCAGGTCTTCGTGGTGAAAACCCTGGGCCTGCTGCTTTAGCAGGTAAAGCGTGCCGTAGTGGTTGTGCATGCCTCGCAGCGGCAGGGCCAGCAGGGAGCGCAGGGGGCCGCTGCCCAGGGAGGGCCCGTCAGTGAGCTCGTTGAATATGCGCTCGCTGTCCTGCAGCGAATGGCTGATGAGGTAGTCGCGAATGGTAGCTGCCTGGGCTGGCGTGAGCTGGTGGTAGAGAGCCCCGGCGTCAGGCGCTTCAGCATCAGAATGCCCGGCCTGCAGGTCGAGCCAGGCGGCATCGGCCCTTACCGTTTGCACCGCCGACTCCAGCAGAATCTTATAAATCTCACTCGAGGTCTGGCCGCGCTGAATAATCTGGGTCAGCCGTTGCAGGCTGGCAATTTCGGTGCGGCGCGGCGCCAGGTCGGCTACTAGCGGGGCTGTTGGCTCGGGCTGGCTGCGGTATACTATCACCAGGCCCACCAACGACAGCAGCGCGGTAAGCAGCAGGGCCAGCACTGGCCAGTACATCCAGGATAGCCTCTCTTCTCCACTCACAGCGTTGACCATGAGGGCACCCCAGCTCAGCAGGGTAAGAGGGAAGAGTATGGATAGTAACCGTTGACGCACGCAGAGCGACTAGAATTAGCACAATTAACCAAGCCCCTTGCGCCCTATAGGCGCTCCAATTGCTGTGCAAGATACAATCGGGCAGGTAGGAAATTGTTGATACGGGAACCAGGGAGTGGGGTTGAGGGGATGGGGGAGAAGGAATAGGAGGTAGGGGCTAGGGTAATGTGGAATAGGAATAAGAAGGTTGAACTTCCTGCCTTAAGCTTACGCCAGATAAGCGCAACACGTAGGTTCCCTTTTTCCTCCTTTCACACCTTACCCCCTATTCCTTTATCCGCACCCTTTACCGGCTGCTGTAGTTGGGGGCTTCGCGGGTAATCTGCACGTCGTGGGGGTGGCTTTCGCGCAGGCCGGCATTGGTGATGCGCACGAACTGGGCTTCTTGTAAGGCGGCTATATTCGCCGCCCCCACGTAGCCCATGCCGGCCCGCAGGCCGCCGGCCAGCTGGTAAATCACCTCCGACACATTGCCTTTGAAGGGTACGCGGCCCACGATGCCTTCGGGCACCAGCTTTTTCACGTCGTCTTCAGCGTCCTGGAAGTAACGGTCCTTGCTGCCGTCTTCCATGGCTTCGAGCGAGCCCATGCCGCGGTAGGTTTTGTACTTGCGGCCTTCGTAGATGATGAGGTCGCCGGGGGCTTCCTCGGTGCCGGCCAGCAGGGAGCCCACCATGACGGCGGTGGCACCTCCGGCCAGGGCTTTCACTACGTCGCCCGAAAACTTGATGCCGCCATCAGCCACCAGGGTGGCCTTGGTGCCCTCCAGGCCCCGGGCCGCTTCCAGCACGGCCGAGAGCTGCGGCACCCCAATGCCGGCGATGATGCGCGTGGTGCAGATGGAGCCGGGCCCGACGCCCACCTTCACCACATCGGCGCCGGCATCGGCCAGGGCGCGGGCGCCGGCGGCGGTAGCCACGTTGCCAGCCATTACCGGCAGGCTGGGGAATGCCGCCTTGATGGCCTTCACGGCGTCGAGCACGCCCTTGGAGTGGCCGTGGGCGGTGTCGAGGCTTACGATGTCGACGCCGGCATCAACCAGCGCGGCTACGCGGGCCATGAGGTCGGCGGTGACGCCCACGGCGGCGCCCACGCGCAGGCGGCCCAGGCGGTCTTTGCTGGCCCGGGGCGAGCGGCGCCGCTTGCGGATGTCCTTGTACGTCATCAGGCCAGCCAGTCGGCCGTCCTTGTCCACCAGGGGCAGCTTTTCCACTTTGCTGTCCTGCAGCAGCTCCTCGGCCTCGGCCTGGTCGATGCCGGCGGGGGCGGTGATGAGGCGGGCCAGGGGCGTCATCACGGTGCTCACCGGCTGGCTGAGGTCTTTCTCGAAGCGCAGGTCGCGGTTGGTGAGGATGCCCACGAGCCGGCGGTCGTCTTCAATAATGGGAATGCCGCCGATGTCGTGCTTGCGCATGAGCTGCTTGGCATCGCCGAGGGTAGCGCCGGGCGCCAGGGTGAAGGGGTCGGCAATGAGGGCCGACTCGCTGCGCTTCACGCGCCGCACCTGCTCGGCCTGGGCTTTCACCCCCATGTTTTTGTGGATGATGCCGAGGCCGCCCTCCTGGGCCAGGGCAATGGCCATGTCGGCTTCCGTCACGGTATCCATGGCGGCCGAGATGAGCGGGGTGTTCAGCCGGATGGTATCGGTGAGGCGGGTGCTGGTGTCGCAGTCGCGGGGGAGAACCTCGGAGTAGGCTGGCAGCAGCAGCACGTCGTCGTAGGTGAGGGCCTCGAAGGCAATTTTGGGGGCGGCGGAGTCGGCCATGCGCAAGAAGTTTTCGGGGTGAAACCTATTGCCGGTCAAAGGTACGGTGCCGCCGGGTAGTTTTGGGTTGCTGGTTTCTTGTTTCTGGTTGCCGAGGGATTTTGGGTAAAGGTGTTTATGCCCGCCGGGGCCGCTGGATTGCAGCAATAAGCGTTGTTTTGGTCGATAGGCAGAATATTATTCTTTGATGAACTTACTGGTGCTGATAAAGCCGGCGCTGCTTAGGCGGGAGATGTAGATGCCGCTGGGCAGCCCGCGCACGTCCACGGCCTCCTGGGCCTGTACCTGGCGGCGCAGCACCACCCGGCCCAGGGCGTCGCGGAGCTGCAGCTCGGCCGTGGCTGTGGCGGCGGGCAGCTGCACCCGCAGGGTTTCGGCGGCGGGGTTGGGGTAAAGCAGAGTGCCGGGTAGCTGGGGGCGGGCCGAGGCCGTGGGGGCGGCGGCGTACAGCCACTGGTAGGCCGCCGGGAACTCGCGCCGCCAGTACCACTCGGCGTGCTGCCCGTCGGCGTGGGTAGTGAAGCTGAGGTTGGTGGCGGGCACGCCCTGGCGGGCCAGGGAGTCGCGCACGGCGCGCATGTGGGGCACCATGGTGGCACTTTCATTGGTGCCGGCCACGAAGTAGAAGCGGGTGTTGGGGTTGGCAGGGTTCTGGCGCAGGTACTGGTGCAGCTGGGTGTTGGCAAACCAGAAAGCCGGCGAGAACACGCCCACTTTGCTGAACACAGCCGGGTAGCGCAACGCGGCATACGTGGCAATGAGGGCGCCCATGCTGGAGCCGGCAATGCCGGTGTGCTCGCGCCCGGTGAGGGTGCGGTAGTTCTGGTCGATATAAGGCTTGAGGGTCTGCACCAGGAAGTTGACGTACTGCTCGCCCTGCCCGCCGCCGTACTGCGGGTTGTTCCAGGGCGAGTACTCGTCGAGGCGGGAAGCGCCGCCGTTATCCACGGCCACCACGATGCAGCCGGTGGGGTCCTGGCCGCTGGCCTGCAGCTGGGCCAGGGCTTCGTCCACGCCCCACTCGCCGGCAAAGGCGGTGAGGTTGTCGAACACGTTCTGGCCGTCCTGCAGGTACAGCACGGGGTAGCGGCGGGTGCTGCCGGCATAGTTGGTGGGCAGGTAAATCCACACCCGGCGGCTGCGGTTGAGCTGCGGCATCTGGAAGGAGGTGGAAATAATGCGGACGTTGGCATTGGCCGTCGACTGGCCGCCGGGGGTGCCGCCGGCCAGGTCTTCCCAGTTCAGCACCTGGTGCAGCACCGGGCCGGAGCTGCTGCCAAAGGTGAAGCGGCGGTTGGGCACCTGCCCGTTGCTGGCGTTGGTTTCGACGGCGGCCCAGCTGCCGCGGGTAAACTTGTACTCGATGGTGCCCGTGCCGGTGGGCAGCGTTAGCTCATAGCTGCCGTCGGCGCTGTTGTAGCTCAGGGCGTGGGCGGAGCTGGCGGGGTTCCAGTTGTTGAACGAGCCGGCCATATAGATGACGGCATTGGCGGGCGTGTTGGCCGGCACGGCCGTGATGCGGAAGGTCACCTGCGCCGAGGCCAGCGAGGCCCACAGGGTCAGCAGTAGGGTAAACAGGTTTTTCATAGTGAACATACAGCGAGCAGCGGGGTACAAGGGCCTTGCTATGCGAAAGATACAAGCTGGTTAGAAAGGCTTTTGTACGTCCTGCGGCAAGAGCTTGCAAGCTTCCTGGAGTGGTTTTAGGGGTAGTACACCTTTTTTAGGTAGTAAAAGGTGAGCGTTAAAAGCTAAAACTCATCCAGCCTGTCTTTTTACTTTTAACGCAGCACCTAGAAAGAGAAAGGTTCAAAACAGCTTTATAAAATGAGTAACCACTCATGGACTTGCTTTTCACTTATCATTCAAAATAAATATCAACTCGCAGGCCTTACTCCGTTCTGAGGCGGGTGTAGCTTTACCAGACTTTTCTATCATCTTATTTCATGTTGCTTGTGCTTACTTCTCCTCGGTCGTTAACCAGCCTTCGGCCTCTGGCGGGCCTGCTGCGGGCCCTGCTGCTTACATGGCTACTAGCTGCCCCGGCCGGAGCCAGCACGCCCCCGACCGGGCCGCTGGCCGAAGCCCCGATGCCCAAAAGCCAGCCCCTGGCTGGGGCCCTAAACCCCAACGGCACTCTCAAGGCGGGCACCAAAGGCTCCTTCGATGCCCGCGGCTACTTCCTGGCCACGGCCCCCGACGGGCGGCCCACATTCCGCCCGGCTGGCGCCGGCGACGAAAACTGGCAGGACGGCTTCGGCCTGCCCGGTACCGACGGTGAGGTGCTTACCGTGGTGCGTAGCGGAACTGATGTCTACATCGGTGGCCGCTTTACGGTCGTGGGCACCGTGCGGGCCAACTACGTAGCGCGCTGGAACGGCACGGCCTGGAGCGCCCTCGGCACGGGCATGAACAATCAGGTGAATGCGCTGGCCGTAGGCAGCGGCGGCGAGCTCTACGCCGGGGGCTTCTTCACCACCGCTGGCGGGGTGGCCGCCAGCCGGGTAGCGCGCTGGGACGGCACAGCATGGACTGCCTTGGGTTCGGGCATGGATGGTGCCGTGGGAGCCTTGGCCGTAGGCAGCGGCGGCGAGCTCTACGCCGGGGGCTTCTTCACCACCGCTGGCGGGGTGGCCGCCAGCCGGGTGGCGCGCTGGAACGGCACAGCCTGGAGCGCCCTGGGAACGGGCATGAACAATACCGTATTTGCCCTGGCTGTGGGCAGCGGCGGCCAAGTATACGCCGCGGGCAGCTTCACCACGGCCGGCGGGGTGGCCGCCAGCCGGGTGGCGCGCTGGAACGGCACGGCCTGGACTGCCCTGGGCACCGGCATGGACGGAGCCGTGGGAGCCCTGGCCGTGGGCAGCAACGGCGAACTCTACGCTGGGGGCGGCTTCACTACGGCGGGCGGAGTGGCCGCCAATTACGTGGCGCGCTGGAACGGTACAGCCTGGACTGCCTTGGGTTCGGGCATGAACAATGGCGTGGACGCCCTGGCCGTAGGCAGCGGCGGGGAGCTTTACGCCGGGGGGGCGTTCACCACCGCTGGCGGGGTGGCCGCCAACCGGGTGGCGCGCTGGAACGGCACGACCTGGAGCGCCCTGGGCTCGGGAATGGACGGTAATGCCGTGTATGCGCTGGCTGTGGGCAGCGGTGGAGAGCTCTACGCCGGAGGCCTCTTCTTCACGGCCGGTGGGGTGACCGCCAATTTTGTGGCGCGCTGGAACGGCACAGCCTGGAGTGCCTTGGGCACGGGCCTGAACAATACCGTGCAAGCCCTGTCCGTGGGCAGCAACGGCGAGCTCTACGCCGGGGGCATCTTCACCACGGCCGGTGGGGTGGCCGCCAATTACGTGGCGCGCTGGAACGGCACGGCCTGGAACGCCCTGGGCACGGGCCTGAGCAGTCGTGGCGTGGTGGCCCTGTCCGTGGGCAGCGGTGGTGAGCTCTACGCCGGGGGCACCTTCACCACGGCCGGCGGGGTGGTCGCCAGCCGGGTGGCGCGCTGGAACGGCACGGCCTGGAGCGCCTTGGGCACGGGAATGGACGATGCCGTGTATACCGTAGCCGTGGGCAGCAGCGGCCAGGTCTACGCCGGGGGCATCTTCCTCGCCGTGGGCGATGGCAGCAAGGTGTCGGCCTACTTCGGCGCGTACTGGCCGCGGGGTGTGCCCACGGCCACCGCCGCCCCGCAGCTAGCCGCCCAGGTGCTGCTCTACCCCAACCCGGCCAGTAATACCGTCTTCATCGAGCTACCGGCCACGCTTAGCCGCACGGCCCATACCGTGGAGCTGTTTGACGGGCTGGGCCGCGTGGTGCGGACCCAAGTGCTACGGGCTGGCATGAAAACCCAGCCGGTATCCCTGCAGGGATTGGCGGCGGGCATGTATGCTCTGCGCCTGGCTACGGCCCAAGGCACCATCAGCCAGAAGCTGGTGGTGGAGTAGCCGAGGCTGACCCCGGAAATGAAAGCCCCAGCCGCGCCTGCGGCCTGTTTCTTTTCTAAATCCTGCAAAGCGCTGGCTCCTGGGCCAGCGCTTTTTTTTAGGCCGTGGCCACGCTTGCGGGGCGACAAACCCGCACAACTAAAAAGAGCGCCGGCTAACCGGCCGGTGCTCTTTTTAGTTTGGGTAAGCCCCAGCTGCGCGCGGCGGGGGCTTAGGCACGTAGCGGGGAGCCGGGCTAGGTCGGCAGCGGGGCGGGTGCCAATTTCAGCTTGGGCTACCTAGACCATTTGCGTCTCCGGCCGCGCCGATAAGTTAATCGCGTTTAGCGACGAAACGCAACCAGACGCCTCTACCAACTCAATGCTTAACTCAACAGCTTCACGGCCACGGGCAGCTGCTTCTTCAAACAATTCCCTGCTTGAAACGTCTTACACGCTGCCCACCGTCAAGTCTCACCCTTCAGGCTGAAACCTGCCTGGACAATTTCTCATTTTGCTAAACCCCTATGTCAGATTCAACTTCCAAAACATGGTTTATTACGGGGGCTTCCACCGGCTTTGGCGAAGCGCTGGCTACCTATGCCCTGGAGCAGGGCGACCGGGTGGCGGCCACCTTCCGCAAAGACGGCCAAGCCAGCGAGTTTAGTGGGCACGGCAGCGGCCGCGCCCTGGGCGTGGTATGCGACGTTACCGAGGAGCAGCAGGTAAAAGCGGCCATTGAAGCGGCCATTGCGCACTTCGGCTACCTCGACGTAGTGGTGAACAACGCGGGCTACGGCTCCATGGGCAGCATCGAGGAAGTAAGCGCCGAAGAGGTGCGGCGGCAGTTCGACGTCAACGTATTCGGGCCCCTGCACGTGCTGCGGGCTGTGCTGCCCCACCTGCGCAGCCGGCGCGCGGGCCACATCCTCAACATCACCAGCATTGGCGGGCTGCGCGCCTTCCCGGGGGTGGGCATCTACAACGGCTCCAAGTTCGCGCTCGAAGGCATCGGCGAAAGCCTGAGCCTGCAGCTGGCGCCCCTGGGTATTCGCGTTACCAACGTCGAGCCCAGTGGCTTCCGCACGAAGTGGGCCGGCGAGTCGGCCACTTTTACCGAGCCCGAAATCGACGACTACCAGGCCACCGTGGGCGAGAACATGCGGGCCATTCAGGGCTACAGCGGCCGGCAGCCCGGCGACCCCGTGCGCGCCGCCAAGGCCATGTTTGAGCTGGTGCGCATGGAAAACCCGCCCTTGCACCTGCCCCTGGGCGTAGCCGCCGTGCGCGGGGCCCGCGACAAGGTAGCTACCCTGGCCAGGGAGCTGGAGCAGTACGCCCACATCGGCGAAGCAGCCGACTTTCCGGCCGGCGAGTAAGCAGTTAAGTATTCAGCCACAAGTACCCGTATAGTCGGCGCGGCCACGTTAACCTCACCCCCCGGCCCCCTCTCCAAAAGAGAGGGGGTGCCAAACGGCGATTTTCGGGACAGGCTCCCCTCTCTTTTGGAGAGGGGCCGGGGGTGAGGTTGGCGGCGTAGGGTGAATACGGTTTCTTATGCACAAGTACTCAGGAAGCTTGGTGGGCACTAAGTGCAAAAAGCCCCGGCGCCAGTAGCGGCACCGGGGCTTTTTACCAGGTTGTCGGCCTTATTCTATTACCACGCGCCTGGTGGCCGAAAGCTCGGCTCCTTGCAGCCGCAGGGTATAAACACCGGCGGCAAGGGCCTGTGTAGAGAGCTGGCAGCTGCTACCGGCCGTAGTGCCGCCCAGCTGCTGCTGCAGTACGGGGCGCCCCAGCGCGTCGAGCAGCACGGCCTGCACGGGGGTGGCGCGGGCCAGGGGAGGCAGGCTCACCGTCAGCTGCCCGCGGGCGGGGGTGGGGTAGATGCTGACCGATGCGGCCAGGGCACTGCTGTTGCCCAGGGGGCGGGCAGTGCCGAACTGCAGGGCGAAGCGCCCGGCCGGAGCAGTGCTGCTGCTGCTGAAGGTGTAGCTGGCTTGCGGCTGCAGCTGCACCCGCTGCCCGGTGAGGGCATCGAGCAGGTACACCGCCGTGCCGCCGAAGTTGCGGAGGCTTTCGGCGCTGAGCGTGTAGCTGCCAGCGCGCGGCAGCCGCACCGCCAGGGGAACTACCGTGGCTGCGTTGGGGCTGAAGGGCGGCAGCCCGGCAATGCTCAGCGCTTCGCGGCCGGCCAGCGCGGCCAGCTCTACCTGCCCGGGGCTGGGGAGCTTGTAGGCGTCGAACTGGGCGTCGAAGCCGGCAGTAGCCCCGGTTTGGGCGTACACCTGCAGCTCGTCGCGGCTGCCATTGCCGGCCAGGCTCAGCTTAAGCTGGGGGCGGGCGTCGGGCATGTCCCGGTAAAAGGCCGGCGTGCTGGCGTCGTAGCTGGGCAGGCGGGCAGCCAGCGGCACGGTCAGGGTAGCCGGTGCGGCCCCGGCGGCCTGGCTCATGAAAAAGCTTTGGCCGCTCGGTACCACGGGTGAGACGCCCAGGCCATTGACATAGGCGCGGTAGCGGCCGGCATAGGCGCCGGTGCTTTCGAATACGTAGATAGCCGCCGGCACCGAGGCAGGGCGCGTGAGCAGCCGGCTGTCGAGCGGGGCTGCGAAAGGGTTGCCCACCAGTACCCAGCCCGGCGTAATGTCCGGGTTGGCGGGGAAGTCCACCTGCTGGCTTACCTCGTTCAGCAGCCCGGTGAAGCGCACCAGTGCCAACGGCGGCAGGTGAGCAATAAAGCCCTGCCCCCGGCCCGGCGTGGGGTCGGAAATGCTCAGGGCCCGCCAGCCACGGTCGAAGGGGGCGTAGCTGCTGGCCGGGCTGCCGGGAATGGCCGTGAAGTCGTAGGTAAACAGATTAGGAAACGGGCTTACCGTGCCGGGCGTGGCCGAGGTGTTGTAGGCAGGGTTGCTTGTCGGCACGAAGGAAGAGCCGGCATCGAAGGAAAAGAGCGGCCCGCTGTCGAGGGGGTTGCTGAAGTGGCGGTAGCCGGCCCCCGCATTCAGGGCCGGGCTGATGGCCCGCTCCAGGGTCAGGCTGCCGACCAGCGCGCCAGTAATAGCCCCCACCACGGCCGTGCCGCCGCCCGGTGCAGACTGCAGCGTGAGGCCATAGCCGTTGGTATCGAGGTGGGTGTGCAGGTCGAGCTGCTGGGTAATGGCGAGGGGCTGCGACAGGCGCAGGATGCCCGGCCCGTAGCCGGTGGCCAGCTCGCGGTGGCTGTTGGCCGCCAGGGCCCGCACGGTAGCGGGCAGGCCATTGCCGGTCTCCTGCCGGGCATTGGATTGCAGAGGCGCGGGGTAGATGTACTCGTAAGTGGCCTCGGGCGAGTAGCTGCGCGTGTCGGTGCGGATGCTGCCGGTGAAGCTGCTGCTTGTGATGCCGGCCACGTCGCCCACGCTCAGGTAGCTGCCGGGCTGCAGCACGAAGCTATTGCCCCGCACCACGAAGCTCTGGTAGCGGCTGGCGCTGGCCGAGTAGGAGCCGGTGGCCAGCCCGCCGCCCGTTTCCACGGTGAGGGTACCGCTCACGTACAGGTCCGACTGCAGGGTGAGCACGCCGCCGCTGGCGATGGTAATGTTGCGGTAAGCACCCAGGGGGTTCAGCATGGGCGTGCTCACCACCAGGTCGGGCAGCACATCTTCTTCAAACTCCAGGCTGAAGCGCGTACTGGTAGAGTAGGTGCCGCTCATGCTGAAGGCATAGGTGGTATTCAGGGCCAGCAGCGTGCGGGTGTTGAGGCTGGCATCGCGCAGGTACACCCGGGTGGCGGGCATGTTGTCGAGCTGCCCTACCCGAAACCGGTAGCTGCCATAGGCCGGCACGCCCACAAACATGGGCACCGACAGCAGCACGCCCGGCACCAGCAATGGCAGGGCGTTGATGGCCAGCTGCCGGGTGCCGGCCAGAGTAGCCAGGTTCAGGCCGGAAGGGTTGGAGAGCTTGGCCGCATCCAGCAAGGGGTCGAAGCCGGGCGTGGCGTCGGCCTGAAAGTACACGTAGGCCTGGTCGGTGAGCGTGGTGCTGGTGAGCAGGTCGACCCGGATGAGAGGGCGGTTCCCCTGGGCCTGGGCGTTGTTAAACACGAGGGCCAGCAGCAGCAGCAGGCCCATTCCCCAGCGGCGCCGGCCAGCCGGGGTATAGAAATACGTCATGAAGTATAAATAGAAGCAGATTGAGGGCGAAAGCTATTCCAGTACCAGGTGAAGTGAGGCCGCGGCTTTGCCCGGGCCCAGCACCCGCACCCGGTAGTAGCCGGGGGGCAGGCCCCGCACATCCACCGGCAGGGTAAGGGCACCCCGGCGCCGGGGCAGGTCGATGCTGCGCACGCTGCGGCCCAGGGCATCGAGTAGCACAGCCCTGGTCGCATCAGCCGTGGGCAGGCGCAGGCTGAAGCTGCCCTGGGCGGGGTTGGGCCAGAGCTGGGGCTGCAGGGCCGGCGCCGAAGCTGCGGCAGCTGCGGGCAGCAGCGCATCAAACTCCAGGTACAGGCGGTTGACGGCCGTGTAGGTGTTGGTGAAGCTGAGGGTAATGGTGGTGCCCAGAGCCAGGCGGGTGCGGGTATTAAGCTGGGCGTCGCGCAGCCACACCGCCGGCGAGGTCAGGTTGTCGAACTGCCCAACCCGAATCTGGTAGCTGCCATACGCCGGCACGCCCACAAACAGCAGTACCGAAAGGGGAGTGGCATTAAGCGGTGGCAGGCCGTTGATGGAGTACTGCTGCGTACCCATCACGCTGGCAATGTTGAGGCCCGAAGGATTGGGCAGCTTGCTGGCATCGAAGGAAGAGTCGAAGCCCGTGGTGGCGCCCGCCTGAAAGTAGACGTGGGTTTGGTCGGTTAACATGCCGCTGCCCTGCAAATCGAGCCGAACAATGGGGCGGGGCGCCTGCGCCCGGGCCGCCTGCGGAGCCAGGCCAGCTGCTACGGCCAGCAAAGCCAAGAAAAACCAGCGCGTGACCCTGGCAGGCATGTAGTAGTTCATCGGCTGGTAAGCAAGAGCTTAGAGGTAGGCAAATATAACTCCGGGGGCAGGCCGCCCGGTTGTGGCAGGAAATAAAATTTCGATGGGCGGCCCCTGGACTTCGACGGAAGGACTGCTGCGCAGAATGAGCGACAAGCGGTGCCGTACCGTTGGGCTCAGTTCAGGGCGTGGCCAGCCTTCGCTCCATGGTCTGGCATCATTGCCTGGGCAGGCAACGTACCTTCGCTCACCCACCGTTTCCCCCTATTTATCCATGCCCTTTTCTGCCAACGACTTCGAGGCCACCACCTGGGAAGAGCTGCAGCGCCTGCTATTTCGCGATACCTGGGATGGCCGCATCGGCCGCTTCCGCTCCCCTTTTGTGTACCGGGGCGGCCGCTCGCGCTTCTACCAGCTCGAAACCAGCCTGCAGCGCCTGGGCGGCGAGTACCACCAACTGGAGCACCACCTCCTGCGCAACTTCCGCAAGTACGCCCGCGACACCACCACGCCGGCGGAGGCCGCCAGCACCTGGGATTGGCTGGCCCTGGCCCAGCACCACGGCCTGCCCACCCGCCTGCTCGACTGGACTTACTCGCCCTACGTGGCCCTGCACTTTGCGACCGACGACCTCGAAGCCTACCACGAAGACGGCATTATCTGGGCCCTCAACTACGTGAAGGCGGCCGAGCACCTGCCCGCCAAGCTCCGCGACGCCCTGCGCCAGGAGGGCTCCAACGTCTTCACCTCCGAGCTGCTGGAGCCCGTGAGCAACAGCCTGCGCAACCTCGAAGAGCTGCAGCCCGAGCCGTTTGTGCTGTTTCTGGAGCCGCCCAGCCTCGACGCCCGCATTGTGCACCAGTACGCCCTGTTTTCGCTGATGAACTCGGCCCAGAGCGTGCTGCACGACTGGCTGGCCGACCGGCCCGAGCTGTACTACCGCATCATCATTCCGGCCCATCTCAAGTGGGAGGTGCGCGACAAGCTCGACCAGGCCAACATTACCGAGCGGGTGCTGCTGCCCGGCCTGAGCGGGCTAAGCCGCTGGCTGCACCGCCACTACTCGCCAGCCCGCGGACAAAGCGCCGGCGGCCCCGGCGGGGAATTGCCGGGATGATTTTATGAGGTGATGAGGTGATGAAGTAATAGGTGGAAGGATGATTTGGCTATGGTGTGGGTGCCACAATTGGCGTCCTTGCCCCGATGCTCAGCGCCCTTGACTGTGAGCAATGAAAAAGCCCCAATGCCAGCGCTGGCATTGGGGCTTTTCCTATAATCTATTCAGCTGCTCAAAGCAGTAGGCTGGCCAACTTTCCCCTATAACGGCTGCCTTACCAGGCTCTGCCGGGCGGCTGGGGCATAGGCCAGGCTGAGTTGCACGGCATTGCGGGCTAGCGGCGCCGCCTCGTAGCCTGCCGTTTGGGTTTGGCGTAGGTAGGCCAGTTCCACGGTGGTCAGGCGGCTCAGGCGGTAGCCCAGCCCCCCGCTGAGGCGGTTTTCCTCGAGGAAGCTGCGACCGGTGTGTGCGCCCAGACCGGCGAAAAACTCGTTGGAGGCTGTCAGGAACAGGCTGCCTACGGGAAGCTTAGCATCGCGCCGTAGCGGGGCCACCAGCCGCAGGTGGTAGCGCAGCCGGGGCGCAAATCGAAAGCCTGCTTCAGGGGCGGGGCGCAGCCAGCGCTCCTCAGCGCGCAGGCGGTGGCCTACGCGCAAGGGGCCCGTAGCATCGGCCAGGGCTATTTCCTGGTACAGCCGGTGTTCGGGCAGAGGCTCGCGCGGGTCGCCGGGCTGGAGCTCGTTGTAGGCGAGTACGTAGCCTGTGGTTACGCTAAAGCTGGGGCCGTAGTGCCAGCGCAGCCCCACGCGCCCCAGGTATTGAGCGGCCAGCTGGGCGTTGTTTTGCCGCGTCTCCACCTCCGAATGCAGGCTCCAATGCCCTCGCAATGGAGCTACGGAGCTGATTCTAAGCCAGCCTACCGGTGGCCCGCCACTGGGCGAGGCCTGGGCACGGGCTGCCCCGGAGCCGATGCCCCAGGCCAGTACTGCGCTAAGTCCAATCGCGAAGAGGTGTTTCATAGAAACAAGTTACGTAATTGTTAAGCGCATTACGCAATTGTTTCCTAAATGATAACATTGGCCGGCTGTGGTATCAGGGCTTAGACCTTAGACGTTAGACATGAGACATGAGAAAGTTCTTCTGTCAGAACAATTCTAACGTCTTATGTCTAAGGTCTAACGTCTCATGTTTAAGTGCTACTGCCCCAGCCGCTTCTTGGTCAGTCGGGTAGGGATGTGCTCCATGGGCTTGTCGGGCCAGGGGTGCTTGGCGTAGCGCCCTTTCAGGTCTTTGCGCACCTCAAAGTAGCCTTTTTCCCAGAAGCTGCGCAGGTCGCGGGTAACCTGGGCGGGGCGCCCGCCGGGCGAAAGCAGGTGCAGCAGCAGCGGCACCTTGCCACCCGCCACGGCAGGCGTTTCCGTTAGCCCAAACAGCTCCTGCAGCTTCACGGCCAGCACCGGCGCTTCCGGGTCGCTGTAGTCGAGGGTGATATGCGAGCCGCTGGGTACTTCCAGCGCCGCCGGTGCCAGCCGGTCGAGCGTCTGGCGTTGGCTCCAGCCCCCGGGCAGGCGGGCCAGCAGCGGCTCGGTCAGGTCGAGGCGCTGCACCTGGTCCAGGGTTTTCAGGCCTTCCAGGTGGGGCCCCAGCCACTCGGGCAGCTCGGCCAGCAGCGTTTCGTCGTCGAAGGCTGGCCAGGTAGTAGTTGTCAGTTGCTCGTTGTCAGTTGTCAGTAGTTGCTTAGCGGAACCGGCCTGCTCCTGGCCGACGTGGCGGCGCACGAACTCCAGGCGCTGCTGCAGCTGCCGGGCGCCGGCGGTCCAGTTCAGCTTGGCCAGACCGGCTTCCTGCAGGTACGCCAGCAGGGCCTGTGCCACCAGCGCCTTGTCGGGCTGCCCAATCACCGACTCGACCAGCAGCAGGGCGCCCAGGCGGCGCAGCCGCCGCCCTGTCACGCGCTGCGTGGCCGGGTCGAAACGCACTTCATCGGCCGTCGTAATCTGCTCAGCAAAGCCGGCTTCCAGCTCTTCCCGGCTCAGGGGGGCGGCCAGCATGGCCTTGGGGGCCGAAGCAGTGCCGGCCAGGTGAGCCACGGCGAAAAACTCCGCCTGCGGGTCTACGTCGGTGGTGTTCAGCGCTACCCGCTGCCCCGTTACCAGGCGCAGGCGGTCGTGGGCTTCCCGCTGCGCCAGCCGGTCGGGGTAAGCCAGGGCCGTGAGCAGGCCGGCAGGGGCCGTGCTGAGGGGCGGCGCGGAGCTGCCGGCGGCACTGCCCAGGCGCCCCTGCAGGTGGCGGGCTACCTCGCGCACCCGCTGCAGGGTGGCGTGGTGCAGGGCCAGCCCCGGCAGGGGAGGGCGGCCGCTGCCCAGCGCCTCCAGCCGCAGGCGGATGTCGGGTGGCGTGGGCCGTGGGTCGTTGGGCGTGGCCCAGCGCAGCAGGTCGCGCTCGGCCAGCAGGGCGGCCAGGGCGGCCGCAGCCGGCCCGTGCTTCAGCTCCTGCCCGCGCACCACCAGGTGGCCCAGGCGCGGCGGCAGGCCCAGCTTGGCCAGCTGCCGGCCGTGAGGGGTGGGCTTTAAGTAGTTAAAAGTTAAAAGGGGAGAGTTAAAAGTGGCTGATTCGGAGCTTTTAACTTTTACCTTTTCACTTTTAACTGGCTCGCCCACGAGTGCGCCCAGCCGCAGCAGCAGCTCCCGGGCCTGGCTCATGGCCGCGGCCGGTGGCAAGTCAATCCAGCGCAGCGCCCCGACATCGGCGGCGCCCCACAGGGCCAGCTCCAGCGCCAGGCTGCTCAGGTCGGCGGTGTGGATTTCGGGGGCGCGGTGGGGCGGCAGGTTGTGGTGCTCGGCTTCGGTCCAGAGCCTGTAGCAGGTGCCGGGGGCCAGGCGGCCGGCGCGGCCCCGGCGCTGGTCGGCGGCGGCGCGGGCCACGGGCACCGTCTCCAGCGTGGTAAAGCCCGTGCGGGGCAGAAAGCGCGGCACCCGGGCATAGCCGCCGTCAATCACCACGCGCACGCCCTCGATGGTGAGGCTGGTTTCGGCGATGCTGGTGGCCAGTATCACCTTGCGGCGGCCCCCACCTACCGGGCGCAGGGCCGCGTCCTGGGCTTCGAGGGGCAGCTCGCCGTGCAGCAGGTGCAGGTCGACGTGAGCGGGCAGGGCATCTTCCAGCTTGCGGGCCACGCGCTGCAGGTCGGCCACGCCGGGCAGAAACACCAGGATGTCGCCTTCGCTGTGGGCAGTAAGGGCCTGCCGCACCTGGGCCGGTACCAGCTCGGCCAGCCGCTCGCCGGGCTTGCTGGGCAGGGCCGCGGCCCGGCGTGGGTCGAGGTAGTGCGTTTCGATGGGGTAGAGAAAGCCGGCGCTGCTCACCACGGGGGCCGGCAGCCACTGCCCCAGGCGCTGGGCCTCCAGCGTGGCGCTCATGATGAGAATGCGCAGCTCGGGCCGCAGCACGGCCTGGGCGTCCAGCGTCAGGGCCAGGCCCAGGTCTGCGTTGAGGCTGCGCTCGTGGAATTCGTCGAACACTACGGCGGCTACGCCTTCCAGGGCGGGGTCGTCCTGCAGCATGCGCGTCAGAATGCCTTCGGTGATGACTTCCACCCGGGTGGCGGCGCTCACCTTGCTATCCAGGCGCACGCGGTAGCCGATGGTGCGGCCCACCGGCTCGCCCAGCAGCTGGGCCAGGCGGGCGGCAGCGCCGCGCACGGCCAGCTGCCGCGGCTCCAGCACCAGAATCTTGTCTTCGGGCGCCCGCCAGGCGGCGGTGAGCAGCTCCAGCGGCACCACGGTGGTTTTGCCGGCTCCGGGCGGGGCCTCCAGCACCACCCGGGCATTGTCGGCCAGCGCAGCCCGCAGGCGCGGCAGCGCTTCAATAATGGGCAGGTCGGGCAGGGTGGGAAGCTGAAACGGGGGGGAGGCGGCCATGCCGCAAAGTTCGGCAGGCGCGGCCACTGCTGGGCTAATGGGGCTGGCAGCAGAGCAGGGAGGTTCCTACATTCGCGTATTGGCTTCAATTCTTACCCTGCCATGCCTGGCTTTCTCCGTTTTTCTGCCTGCCTGCTGTTCATCCACTTCCTGCTGCTGGGGGGCAGCCGGCTGCTCCCGGCGCAGACGCGCCCGGCCGGCAAGCCGCTGGCGGCCCTGCTTCCTTACCAGCCCACCGCGCCGCTGGCGGTCAGGACCCTAAGCACCAAGAGCGAGGGCGGGGTGGTAGTGGAAGACCTTACGTTTGCCAGCGCCTCGGGAGGCGAGCCGGTGCCGGCCTACCTCGTGCGGCCCGAGGGCAGTGAGCGGGCCGGGGCCGGCGTCTTGTTCGTGCATTGGTATGCCCCCGCGGCGCCCAGCTCCAACCGCAGCCAGTTTCTGGCAGAGGCGCGTGAGCTGGCCCGGCGGGGGGTGGTTTCGCTGCTGGTTTCCACCTTCTGGTCAGACCCCGCCCGGTACCAGGAGCGGCGCTGGCAGGACGACTACCAGAACACCATCAACCAGGCCATTGACCTGCGGCGGGCGCTCGACGTGCTGCTGGCCCAGCCCGGCGTACAGGCCGGGCGCCTGGCCTGCGTGGGCCACGACTACGGCGCCATGTTTGGGGCCCTGGCCGTGGCGGCCGACACGCGGGTAAAAGCTTTCGTCAGCATAGCTGGGGCTTCGCGGTTTGCCGACTGGTACAGCTTCGGCTCGGCCAGCGGCCGGCCCGAGGGCGCCGAGCTGGCGGCATTTCAGGCCCAGCTGGCGCCGCTGGACCCCATCACGGTGCTGCCTAACAGCAAGGCGGCCGTTTTCTTTCAGGTAGGAGAAGCCGACCGCTTCACGCCACGAGCCGACTTTGTGGGCCTTTACGTGGCCGCTGCCGAGCCCAAACGCCTGGCTACCTACTCCTGCGGGCACGAGATGAGCCTGCCCATCATTCAGCACGACCGCCTGGCCTGGCTGCAGGAGCAGCTGCGGCTGGTGCCGGCAGCAAGCGCCAAGCCCTGACCGGCAGCTTGTGGGCTTAGAGGGCGCCGTCAGTGTAGGCCGCCAAGTAGCGCGGACTTTTAGTCCGCGAGCTCACCGACGCACTCGCGGGCTGAAAGTCCGCGCTACGTACCGCAGCTCCCAACGGCACTAATAAACCGGGAAGTCGGCGTCGACCTGCAGGGCCCAGGCGTGCACGCCCCCGCGCAGGTTGAGCAGGTTGTCCAGGCCGTGGCGGTGGCGCAGGTACGCCAGGGCCTGCCCCGAGCGCACGCCGTGGTGGCAGATGAGCACCACCGGGCCCTGCTCCCGGATTTCTTCGGCCCGCCGGGCCAGCTCGCCCAGGGGAATGAGCACGCTGCCGGGCAGGTGGCAGTAGTCGAACTCCCGGGGCTCGCGCACGTCAACCAGCTGCAGGTCTTCGCCGGCCTGCAGGCGCTGCTGTAACTCTTGGGGGCTTATTTCCATCCGCATGGCATCCATCCTTTTCCTATTATAAAACAAAAATAGCCCGGCCGCGTCCTACCTTGCGGGGCCTACTGCCTACGCCTGCCTTGCCTACTGCCTTTCTGCTCGATTTCGGTACTGCTTTCCTGGAGGGCCTGCGGGCTACTACCGGCCTGGAATGGGTCGCGGTGCTCACCGGGTTTGCCTGCGTGTGGCTGGCCGCCCGCGAAAAAATTCTAAACTTTCCCGTGGCCATTGTCAGCTGCGCGCTGTACATGCTGGTGTACCACCGCGCCCAGCTGTACTCCGACCGCAACCTGCAGGTGCTGTTTGTCGTGCTTAGCCTGTATGGCTGGTACGAATGGCTGCACGGCGGGCGGGGAGGGGCCGAGCTGCAGGTGTCGCGCACGCGTCCGGTGGAGTGGGCCGGCTGCCTGCTGCTGGTAGCGGGCTACACCGCCGGCTATGGCTACTACCTGCGAAACCATACCGACGCCTCCCTGCCTTACCTCGACAGCCTGACCACGGCCATCAGCATTGCCGCACAATTTCTATTGATGCGTAAGCGGCTGGAAAACTGGCTGTTGTGGATACTGGTTGACCTGATGTACGTGCCCCTGCTATGGTATAAGCAACTCTACCCCACCAGTATCCTGTATGCCTTGTACCTGGCCCTGGCTGCCTACGGCTACCGGCAGTGGCAGCAACACCTGCCCCACCGGCCGCAGCTGGCCTAGCTTACGCTCTCGCTTTCCCTTCTTTCTCGCTTTCTAGTTTCATCATCGTGCTGCGCGTTTCCCTTACCGGACCGGAATCAACGGGCAAGTCGACCCTGGCAGAGCAGCTGGCGGCGCACTACCGCACGAGCTTCGCGCCGGAGTTTGCCCGCGAATACCTGGAATGTACCGGCCCTCACTATACCCTGGAAGACCTTGAAGAAATTGCCCGGGGCCAGATTGAGTGGGAAGAGCGCGCCGCGGCCCGGGCCCACCGCGTGGTGTTCTGCGACACCGACATGCTGGTGATTAAAATCTGGGCCGAGCACGCCTTCGGCCACTGCCCGGAATGGATTCTGCGCCGCCTCGAGCAGCAGCCCTACGACTTGTCCATTCTGCTGGGCGTGGACATCCCCTGGCAGCCCGACCCCCTGCGCGAACACCCCCACCTGCGCCAGCACTTCTACAACCTCTACCAGCGCGAGCTGCGCGAGCGCCTGGCACCCTTCGCCGAAATCTGGGGCGATGCCGACCGCCGCTTCCAGGAAGCCTGCTTTTTGATTGACGAGCTGCTGGAGAATAGCAGTAAGTAGAGAGTCACTCAAATTGCGGGATTGATGGCGCGGGGTCGTACCCGAGAGGGCTCTGACCCGTGTCTACTTATTGCCGGCCTCTGGCCGGCGACGATAGAACGACTTATAGGAGGGATGTTCTGATGGATGCAGGCCAGAGGCCTGCGAACAATAGACACGGGGCAGAGCCCTCTCGGGTAAGACCCCGCGCCATCAACCTCGCAACATAAATAAATAGTGAGTAGTAATTAATTCATTAGCGCTGGGCTCATGCAGGCTGCAAGCCAATTAGGCTACGTCCCGAGACAGGAAACGCAAGCCCCAGGCCCCGCCGCGTACAGCCTGTATTTCCAGGATTGAGTGCTTTGTCATCAGCACATCACCACATTAATAAATCAGCACATCCATCTCGTGTACACCCTTGCCTCTGCCACCGCCCGCGCCACTTTTGCCGCTCACGGCGCCGAGCTGACCAGCTTCATTTCAACGCCAACAGGGCTGGAGTATATCTGGCAGGCCGAGCCCGGCGTGTGGGCGCGCCACGCGCCGGTGCTGTTTCCCATAGTAGGGCGCCTTTCCGAAGATACTTACCTGCATCACGGGCAGGCTTACAAGCTCAGCCAGCACGGCTTTGCCCGCGACCGGGAGTTTGCCGTGCTGCGCCACTCCGATACGGAGCTGGCGTTTCAGCTGACTGACGACGAAGCTTCCCGGGCCGCTTATCCTTTTGCTTTTGAGCTGACCATCACCTACACCCTGCGCGAAGCCAGCCTCACCGTGCAGTGGGAGGTGCGCAACCCCGCCAAGACCGACGAGCTGCTGTTCAGCATCGGCGCCCACCCGGCTTTCCGCTGCCCCCTGCTGCCCGAGGAGCAGTTCGACGACTACTATTTCGCATTCGACCATCCCGTAAGTTTGGAGCGGCACCTGCTGCAAGGCGGCCTGCTCGACGGCCGCACGGCGCCGGTGCTGCAGCAGCAGGCGGAGCTGCCCCTCAGCTACCCGCTATTTGCCGACGACGCCCTGGTGTTTAAGCACTACGATTTCACCCGGCTGGCTTTGCGCTCCCGGCGCTCGCCCCATTTTGTGCAGATGCAGTTCGATGGCTTTCCCTACCTGGGCCTCTGGACCAAAGGGCCCGGGGCAGCATTTGTGTGCATCGAGCCCTGGCAGGGCATTGCCGGCCATACCGGGCAGCCCATGGAGCTAAGCGACAAGGAAGGCATACTCACCCTGGCCCCCGGGCAGCGCTACCAGGCGGCGTATACCATCGAGGTGGGGTAGAAGAAGTTAAAAGTGGAGAGTTAAAAGTTAATGCCTGAAAGGCCTATTAACTTTTAACTCTCCACTTTTAACTCCATACACAGACCTGAAATCCGCGCTGACAGCTTGAGTAAAAAGCCTACACAATAACCCGGCGCCGGTTGTATTCCGGCTCCCAGTCGTTGATGGGCGGCGAAATTCCCGGCGGCAGGTCCAGGTCGGGCAGGCCGGTGTCGTGGGGCTCCCCGCCGTCGTCGTCGCCATCGGGGGGAGAGGGTGGTGGGGGCACCAGGCGCTTGCGAGGTACCACCAGAAGGAACACGAAGAAGGCACAAAAGGCGACGGCGTAGAGCAGGTGATACATGGCGATAAACTCTAAAGCGTGGTAGGCTAACAAACGCAGACGCGGGGCTTGGCGTTGCGTTCCGGGGATGTCCTAAATTAACTGGCTGTCAGGAATTGGCCTGCAGCCGCACAGGTAAATATTTTTTTCTTGCCGGCCGAGGCCGCAACCCTTGCTACCTTTGCCGCATGTTTAGGGGTGCTGGCTTTTTCGGAAGCCGGCTGAGATGATACCCATCGAACCTGAACCGGGTAATGCCGGCGAAGGGAACAAACAATCCGCGGACGTTTCCGCTGCTGCTCCGACCCCTGGGGCGGTGGCGCGTTCCATCTTTTACCCATTTATTTTTTTGAAAACCTCATTCCTGACGGGAGCGGCGCTGTGCGTGCTGGCTGCCGCGCCGGCCTGGGCCCAGGGGCCCGCGCTTATTACCGTGAAAGACGCGGCCACGGGCGTCGTACTGCCCAACGCGACTGTAGTGCTGGATGGCCAGCCGCTGCCGCCCACCGGGGGCGGACAATTTGAGTTCACCATGGGCGACGGGCCGCATGAGCTGCGCATCACCTTCGTGGGCTACGAGCCGCTGGTACGCCAGTACAATGGCCGGCCCGACTCGCGCTACCTGGATTTTGGGCTTAAGCCCGCCACCGTGCTCACGGGCGAGGCCGTGGTGACGGCCCAGCGCGCCAGCGACCGCACCGCCACCGCCTACACCAACGTGAGCAAGGAAGACCTGGCCAAGCGCAACTTCGGCCAGGACCTGCCCTACCTGCTCGACCAGACGCCCTCGCTGGTGGTGACGTCCGATGCCGGGGCCGGCGTGGGCTACACCGACCTGCGCATTCGCGGCACGGGCACCACGGGCATCAACATGACCATCAATGGTGTGCCGCTAAACGACCCGGAGTCGCGCGGGGCCTTTCTGGTGAACCTGCCCGACCTGGCCTCCTCCATCAGCAGCCTGCAGGTGCAGCGCGGCGTGGGCACCAGCCAGAACGGCGGCGCGGCCTTCGGCGCCAGCATCAACATCTCCACCCTCGACTCGCGGCGCGAAGCCTACGCCGAAAGCCAGAACAGCTACGGCTCCTTCAATACCTGGAAAAACAACCTGCAGTTTGGCTCCGGCCTGCTGGGCGGGCACTTCACCGTGGACGGCCGCCTCTCCCGCATTGCCACCGATGGCTACATGAACCGGGCCTCGTCGGACCTGAAGTCGTACTACCTCGCCGCCGGCTACCAGGGCAAGAGCACCCAGCTGAAGTTTATCACCTTCTCGGGCCGCGAGAAAACCTACCAGGCCTGGAATGGCGTGCCCGAGCCGGCTATCACCGGCGACCCGGCCCTGCTGCAGACCTACATCGATAATGGCGAGCTGAGCGCGGCCAATGCCGAGCGGGTGCGCCAGGAAGGCCGCCGCTACAGCTACTACACCTACGACAACCAGACCGACAACTATCAGCAGAACCACTACCAGCTGCACCTGTCGCAGGGCCTGGGCCCGGACTGGAACATCGGCGCGGCCCTGCACCTCACGCGCGGCTTTGGCTATTACGAGAGCTTCCGGGCCCGCCGCCGGCTTTCGGCCTATGGCCTCGAAAACGTGGTGATTGGCAGCCAGACCATCAGCCGCACCGACCTTATCGACCGGAAATGGCTGGATAACTACTTCTACGGCGGCACCTTCGCCCTGAACTACCAGCCCCGCAGCAACGACCGGTTCCAGGCCACGCTGGGCGGTGCGGCCAACCGCTTCGACAACGAGCACTACGGCGAAATCATCTGGGCCCAGTACGCCACTACCATTGCCCACCGCCAGCGCTACTACTTCAACGACGCCACGAAGAGCGACTACAACGTGTACGCCCGCGCTACCTGGCAGCTGCTGCCCCGCCTGGGCGTGTACGCCGACCTGCAGCTGCGCCGTATAGACTACCGCATCCAGGGCATTAATAATGACCAGCGCAAGCTCGATACCCGTGCCGACTATACCTTCTTCAACCCCAAAGCCGGTGCCACCTTCACCCTGGCCGAAGGGCAGCAGCTCTACGCCAGCCTTGCCGTGGGCCAGCGCGAGCCCGTGCGCTCCGACTTCACCGACCGCCCCGCCGGTGACGTAAGCGCCCAGGCCGAGCGCCTCGACGACTTCGAGGCCGGCTACCGCTTCAACCGAGCCGACCTGCGCCTGCTGGGCCCACGTACCACCCTGCGCCTGGAAGCCAACGGCTTCTACATGAGCTACCAAAACCAGCTGGTGGCTACCGGCCAGCTCAACGACGTGGGCACGCCCCTGCGCACCAACGTGGCCCGCAGCTACCGCCGCGGCGTGGAGCTGACGGGCTTCGTGTCGGCTGACGATAAAATCAGCTTCAGCACAACGCAGACCCTGAGCCAAAACCACATTCTGGACTACCGGGGGGTAAGCTACGATGCCAACTTCAACCCCATTGAAGCTGCGTCGCGCACCTCCACCATCTCCTACTCGCCGGCGCTTGTGTCGGCCCAAACCCTGGAAGGGCAGCCCTTGAAAAACCTGCGCCTGGCCCTGCTTTACAAAGCCGTCAGCCGGCAGTACCTCGACAACTCCGAAAACCAGCGCCGTAGCCTCGACCCCTACCAGGTGCTGGATTTGCGCATCCGCTACGCCATTCACCCCTCCTTCCTGAAGGAGATTGAGCTGGCCCTGCTGGTCAACAACCTGCTGAACCGGGAATACGTGACTAACGGCTACACCTACAGCTACATCGGCGCCAGCCGCCGCGAGGAGACCTTTAACTGGTACTACCCCCAGGCCACCCGCAACTTCCTGGCCTCAGTAGGAGTGAAGTTTTAGTGATGTGCTGATGTGCTGATTTTTTGATGTGCTGATGTGCTGATGAGGTGATGAGGAAAGAACGTCATGCTGAGCGGAGCGCAGCGGAGCCGAAGCATCTCTACCACGAGAGTAAATCCAATCAAAAAGGATTGCTTCCCCTGGCTAGATGCTTCGACAAGCTCAGCATGGTTCTTTTTTAACAGCACATCAGCACATCAGCACATCAGCACATCAAAAAATCAGCACATCAAATAATCAACCTCACCCCGCCCAGCTCGGAAATCTGGTAGGGGAACCGGTCGCCGGGGGAGCCGATGAACATGAAGTTCTTGGGGATGTTCCACTCCTGCGAGAGACGGTCGATGAGCTCGGGGCCAAACTTGCCGTCCATGGTCACGAAGTCGACCACCACCTGTTCGTAGGCCCGGTCCAGCACCCGGATGTCGTTGAGCAGGTCCTCCGGAAACTTTTCGCCTTCCGGGAGCAGGGTCACGATTTTCAGGCGGTTGGTAAACTCATTTTCCACCACGTAGGCCATCACCTTGTTGAGGTTGGATACGTTGTCGCCCTTTGTGAAGAACACAAACTCCTGCTTGTTGAGCTCGCGCAGCTGCCGGTGGGCCGTGAGGCGGCCGTAGCGCGAAATCCGGGGGAAGTGCTTGGCCAGCGAGTCGGCGGCCGACATCACCAGGTTGAGAATGGCAATGCGGTTGAGCATCACCGACACCAGCACCATGGTGGGAATAAAGTACTGCAGGAACACCACCAGGTACTCGGGGTGAATCTTGACGTTGCCGAACAAGGCCACCAGCACGCCTACCATGGCCAGCGTTACGGTGATGATGCCCGCGTACACCGGCCGCGGCAGCTTGGGCCGCTTGCCTTTCAGCAGGAAGTTGCCCAGGGCGAAGAAGGCCATTACCGACAGAAAGGAGATGGTGTACACGCCCGCCAGCGGCCCCAGCTCCCCGTTGGTGATGGCCAGCACCGAGATGCACAGCAGGAAAAAGGTGATGAGGATGGCGTAGTTGCTGCCGCGCCTGTTTTCCTTGAGGAAGAACTGCGGCAGAATGCGGTCCAGGGTCATGCGCTTCATCAGGCCGCTCACGCCCACGAATGACGTGAGCACGGCCCCGCTGAGCACGGCTACGGCATCGACCGAAATCAGGGTGCCCAGCCAGGGGCCGCCGGTCATGTTGCCCATGTGCGAGAGCAGGGTTTCGGTGTGCTTGCCCACCTCGGCCAGGGGCAGGACGGCAATGGCCAGGAAGGCAATGAGGGGGTTGAATACCGTTACCACCACCCACATGTTGCGCAGCGTTTTCTGGAAGACGCCCGGGGCCTGCTCCTCCACGAAGTTGGCCGAGCTTTCGAAGCCCGATATGCCCAGCATGGCCGCGCTAAACCCAAAAAACAGAGCCGTAACGATGCTGCCTCCCTTCACCGGCAGCTGGAAGTTGGCCAGCAGGTTGTCGAGGCCGTGCACGGCCAGAAACCAGGCCGTGGCCCCCACCAGCACGGTAAGGGAAACCAGGTGGGTGAGGAAGATGATGATGGCCACCTTGGCCGACTCCGAGATGCCCAGGATGGTGAGCACCAGAAACAGGCCCAGCAGCCCCACCGTGGCCCACATCACGGGCAGGCCGTGCCAGAGCGTGTGCAGGTAGTGCATGGCCTCGCTGGCCGACAGCACCGCCGTGGCCATGTACGACAGAATGGTGAGGCAGGCGGCTACGGCCGCGTTGCGCTTGCTGGTGGTGTTCAGCAGCACGTTGTAGGCCCCGCCGTTCAGGGGCAGGGCCCCCACCACTTCGCCGTAGATTTTGCGGAATAGAAACAGCACCGCGCCTACTACCAGCAGGGCCACCCAGGCATACTGCCCGGCGTAGGCAATGGAAAGGGCCGAAACATAGAGGCAGGACGAAGAAATGTCGTTGCCGCAAATGGCAGTGGCTTCCAGTTGGTTAAGCTTCTTATCGTGACTCATACAAGCAGGTTAAAAACGACGGCAGGCCCGGGCAGCTGTACAAACAGGGGAAAGGTAATGCCGGCGCCCAAACGGAAATGAAAGCCCTAGGCCCGGCCTGTACGTTGCAGGCTGCTCCGCCGGCTATGCCTCGGGCAAGGAGCCGGAAATCAGGCTCAATGTAGCACTTTGCGAATATCTTCCATCTTGCCAAAAATCACCATCACATCATCAGGCTGAAACACGGTGTCGGCCGCGACCACGCCAATGGCGGCCGGCTTGTGCTCGGTGCGCCCAAACAGGCTGGTCGTTTCCCGGAGCCGGATGATGGTCAGCACGTTCACATTGTACTTCTGCCGGAAGTTGGCTTCCTGCATCGACTTGCCCACGTAGCGGGCCGGCACCGTCGCCTGCACGATGTTGTAGTCCTCGGTCAAATCCAGGGAGTCGAGAATATCTTTCAGGTCCAGGCTTTTGGCCAGGCGCTCGGCCGCCTCCGTCTCGGGCTTGATGATTTTATCCACGCCAATGGCTTCAAGCACGGTCTGGTGCAGGGGCGAGATGGCCCGGCCGATAAGCTTCTTCACGCCCAGCTGCTTGAAGTTGGCCACGGCCATTACCGAGGCGCCGAAGTCTTCGCCTATGCCCACCAGTACTACGTCGGTATCAGAAAGCGGCAGCGTGGCCAGGGCTTGCTGGTCGGTGGCGTCGAGGCACACCGTATGCGTGATTCGGTCCTTGAGCTGGTTCACCTTGGCGAGGTCGCTGTCGACGGCAATGACTTCGTGGCCCATCTCGGTGAGCTTCATGGCCAGCGACGAGCCAAAGTAGCCCAGCCCGATAATGATGTATTTCATGCTGTTCGGCTGAGATTTCTATGAGACCTTAGAGGTTAGACTCTAGACTCTAGACTTTAGACATGAGACGTTAGAAAGTTCTTCCGTCAGAACAGTTCTCATGTCTAAGGTCTAACGTCTCATGTCTAAACTCCAACGTCTACTTTAAGTGATGATGATGTTTTCGGAAGGGTACTGGTAGTTCAGGCTGCGGGCTTTGCTTACCACGCCGGCAATGAGCGTGAAGGTGCCCACCCGCCCCAGAAACATGGTGGCAATAACGACCAGCTTGCTGCCGGCCGTAAGGTCGTCGGTAATGCCCAGCGTGAGCCCCACGGTGCTGTAGGCCGAAAACGTTTCAAAGGCTACGTGGATCAGCGTCAGCTCGGGGTTGAAAAACTTGATGAGCAGGGTAGCCAGCCCAATCACCAGAAAGGAGAGCACGATAACCGCAAACGCCTGCTGCACCGACTTGGCCGGAATGTGGCGGCCGTAGAGCTCCAGCTGCTCGCGGCCCCGGGCAATGCTGTAGATGTTGAGGCAGGCCAGGGCAAACGTAGTGGTTTTGATGCCGCCGCCCGTGGAGCCGGGCGAGGCGCCAATCCACATCAGCAGCAGGTAGATGAGCACCAGCGGCGTGGTCAGCTGCGTCATGTCCACGGTGTTAAAGCCAGCGGTGCGGGGCGTAACGCCGCCGAAAAGGGCCGTCACCAGCTTGCCCAGGCCGGAATGCTCGCGTAGGGTGCTGTGGTACTCCATGCCGTAGTACAGCACCGTGCCCGCCACCAGCAGCGCCGCCGAGGTGAGCAGCACAATCTTGGTGTTTACGTTGATGAGGCGCGGCGTGTAGGCGTACCGCTCCCGGTAATAAAACTGCCGCCAGCGGCCCCGGGCAGTGGCCCGCAGGTAGCGGTAGAGGTTGAAGATGATGGGAAAGCCAATGCCGCCAATCAGAATCAGGGCAATGATGACGAGCTGAAACCCGTAGTTGAAGCGGAAGCCTTCGTCGTACAGCCCCGCCGACAGCGTGGAGAAGCCCGCATTGCAAAACGCCGAGACGGAGTGAAAGATGGCGAAGCCCAGGCGGTCGTGCAGGCGCGGAATCTCGCTGGGGCCAATGGAAGCATAAATCAGGCAGGCGCCCAGCAGCTCCACCAGAAACGTTATCCAGACGACATTGCCGATGGTGCGCATGGTGTTGCCAATGCTTTCTTCGTTGATAAGCCCCTGCAGAAACAGCTGGTTTTGAAACGACGAGGAGCGCTGGAAAAACATGGCCAGAAAGCTCGTAAACGTCATGATGCCCAGGCCCCCCAGCTGAATCAGCATCAGAATCACCACCTTGCCGAAGGTGGTGAAGGCCGTGGCCGTATCTACCGTAATCAGCCCCGTCACGCACACCGCGCTGGCGGCCGTAAACAGCGCGTCGAGCGGCGCAATGCCCTGGGTAGTGGCCCGCGGCAGCAGCAGCAGGCCCGTGCCCAGCCCAATCAGCACGATAAAGCTGCTCACAAACAGCAGCGTGGGGTTGTAGCTGAGCCGGTAAAAGTTGAGCGAGCGGCGGGAAAGCTCCGTGAGGAATACATACAGCAGCACGGCCAGAATCAGCAGGTCCTGCTCGATGTAGCGGCGCAGCACGGCGCCATCGAAGAGGAAGCGCACCGGGAAAAAAGCCAGCAGCACGCCCAGCCCGGCCAGCCCAATCAGCAGGCACTCCACCACCAGCCAGCCCCTGGGCACGCCGGCCCGGTTGAGCAGCGTCAGCCGCACGATAAGCAGCAGCATCAGCAAGGCCGTGTAGCCGCCGTAGAAATAAGTGAGCAGCAGCTCGGCCTGCTCGCTGTGGGCAAAGCCCAGGTCGTAGAGAAAGATGAGCAGCCCGCCCAGGCTCAGGTAAAACAGCACCGTGTCGGCCCGGCTCACCAGCTGCGGGCGCTGTTCCTGCAGGCTTTCGTAGAGGTGCTGGCTGAGCTTGGGAAAGGGCATGGAGAAAGGTAGTAGGCGTGGGGCAGGCCATCAGAGTAATTCCCCTTGCTGCTTGGCCCGCGGGCTTTATAGCCCGCGAAGAACGGTACCTGAAGCCAAGTGCCGCTGCAGTCCCTTACGCCGTTTATCAGCTAAAAGATGAATATAAAGGACCGCTTGCCTGGGAACCTATGGGCCGCCGGGCCGCTTTTGAGGCTGGCAGAACCGCCTAAGGCGCTGCCGGCCCGGCACAAACCTTTTATCTTTGGGCCTCCCACCTAATCTAACTCCTCCGATATGTCTTCGCAAGCCGACGTACTATCTCCCCAGGCCAAGGCCCACTCTGCCCAGAAAGGCAGCACCAACGCCAACGGCTTCACCGACTATTTCGACCTCGACGGCCTGCTGACCGAAGAGCACATCCTTGTGCGCCAGTCCATCCGCGACTTCGTAAAAAAGGAAATCAACCCCAACATCGAGCGCTGGGCTCAGGAAGGCCACTTCCCCTCCGAAATCGTGCGCAAGTTCGGCGACGTGGGTGCCTTCGGCCCCACCATCCCCACCGAGTACGGCGGCGGCGGCCTTGACTACATCAGCTACGGCCTGATTATGCAGGAGATTGAGCGCGGCGACTCCGGCATGCGCTCCACGGCCTCGGTGCAGGGCTCGCTGGTGATGTTCCCCATCTACCAGTACGGCTCGGAAGAGCAGCGCAAGAAGTACCTGCCCAAGCTGGCCAGCGGCGAGTGGCTGGGCTGCTTCGGCCTCACGGAGCCCGACCACGGCTCCAACCCCGGTGGCATGACCACCAACATCAAGGACATGGGCGACTACTACCTGCTCAACGGCGCCAAGCTCTGGATTTCCAACTCGCCCGAGTGCCAGGTAGCCGTGGTGTGGGCCAAAAACGAGGAAGGCCGCATCAAGGGCCTCATCGTGGAGCGCGGCATGGAAGGCTTCACCACCCCCGAGATTCACAACAAGTGGAGCCTGCGCGCGTCCTGCACCGGCGAGCTGGTGTTCGACAACGTGAAGGTGCCCAAGGAAAACCTGCTGCCCAACATCGACGGCCTGAAGGGGCCCCTGGGCTGCCTCGACTCGGCCCGCTTCGGCATCGCCTGGGGCGCCATCGGCGCGGCCATCGACTGCTACGAGTCGGCCCTGAAGTACTCGCTGCAGCGCGAGCAGTTCGGCAAGCCCATCGCCAGCTTCCAGCTGCAGCAGAAAAAGCTGGCCGAGATGATTACCGAAATCACCAAGGCCCAGCTCATGGCCTGGCGCCTGGGCGTGCTCAAAAACGAGGGCAAAGCCACCAGCGCCCAGATTTCCATGGCCAAGCGCAACTCGGTTGACATGGCCCTGCACATTGCCCGCGAAGCCCGTCAGATTCACGGCGGCATGGGCATCACGGGCGAATACCCCATGATGCGCCACATGATGAACCTGGAGTCGGTAATCACCTACGAAGGCACCCACGACATCCACCTGCTCATTACCGGAGCTGATATCACCGGGATTCAGGCCTTTAAGTAGAGTCGAATTAAAAAGTGAAAGCCCCGCTGAGCAACCTCAGCGGGGCTTTTTTATGCATGTGCTTGTCGGGCTACTTCTTTTCCAGCAGGTAGGTAGTCTCATTCAAGGCGCCCTGGAATGAGTTGCTTTGGGTGACAGCTACCACCCGCCACCCTTGCGCAGAAAGCTGGTTTAGCTGGGCCAGCTCCGCTTTATGCAGGTCGACAAAGCCGCTCATCACGTTTTTACGGGTTAATGACTTTGTATCAATCTCCCGGGCTTGTTCTTCCCCGGTAGGTTGGACTACTGTAATAGATGCAGTGTAGGAAGCAAGTCCTGAGGTGCGGCCGCTGCCAATCACCATCATGTAGCCAGAGGGCTCAGCGGGCTTTGGGTAAAAGGCCCAGGAGCCGGCTGCAGCCAGCAGTAACGCAGCGAAGGAAAGTGCTTTTTTCATGGGGCAAGAAGTTGGAGTGAAAACTACTGCAACTTACCCTGCTGCTAGGTTGCTGCTGGTCGTTACTCCACCAGCAGCTCCGCCAGCTTGCTGATTTCGGCCTTGGCTTCTTTCACCTCCTGGTCGTGGGGATAGCTGTTTTCCACTACGTCGATAAAGCCCGACATCATGGTGGTTATCATCTCACGGGTTTCGCGGGCCTGCTCGGCCCCAATCACCGGGGCGGCCGGCGCGTTGTCTTTATCGGCCGGCACGCCCCCGCGCAGCATCACGTCTTCGAGGCTGCCCGTGGCCGACACGTCGGCTACCGCGCTCAGGGCGCATACCTGGGCGGCCTGGTAGAGGCGCAGCAGCTCCGACCACGACAGGGTAAAGGGTGTTTCTGCGGGCGAGCTGCGCAGGCGGTTGGCCAGGCGCTGCATCGCTTTCTGCCGGAAGCGCGGCACCGTGGCCAAGGCTTCAGCAAAGGGCGTCTCGCCCAAGGTCATGAGGATGCCAGGCAGCTGCAAGGCAGTGCTAAGGGTGAGTCGCTGCACTTCATTGAACACCACCGATACCATCACTTCCTGCTGGTCTTCGGCCTCGTCGGCCTGGTCGAGGGCCAGGATTTGCTCTTCCTCGGGCGACTGCCCCGGCGGATAGAAGGGGCGCAGCGTATCGCCCAGGGTAGCAAAAATGCTTTCCGTTTGCAGGCGGCGCATGCGCAGCTCTTCGCGGGCCTCCTCGTTGTGCGCGGCCAGGTACTGCCCCAGGTTTTCGAGCAGGTCCTCGCTGAACTTGAGCAGGTAGTCGCGCAGGGCCGTGTGGTCTTCGGCCGTGGAGCCGGCTTTGTTGCGGGCCAGAAAAGCCCGCAGGGGTTCATCGAGGCTACTTTCAAATACCAGCCGGCTTACCAGCATGAAGTCGAAGAACTCCAGCGTGTGCAAGGCCATGAGGCGGCCCAGGCCGCGGGTATCGTCAACTGCTCCTACCCGCTGCACCACTTCATTATCGTAGTCGAGCAGCTCCTTCAGGGCAGCCGGGATGGGGTCGTCGGCGTAGCCCAGCAGCATGTGGTTGGCCACGCCGCCCAGTAGCAGCAGGGGCTGTAGCGTGCTGTACAGCTCAGGCGGCAGGCGGGCTGTCATCTGCTCCAGCAGGGCTTCCTTTTCAGCCTCGCTGGGCTCATGGCCGCCAGGCAGCTCATTCAGCTCGTCATTGTCATCAAATTCGGCCATAATTGGTTGTGAGCCATGGTGCTCAGTGAAAGGTGGTAAGAGAGATTACGTAACAAAATAGGTGGACAGATGCTGCTAGAGGAGGTGCTTTTCAACTAACTTGGATGACGGGCCGTCTGGTACCGGCTGCCGCAGGCAGCGCCAGCCAGTACTTCAAGCCGGGCGGCAGCTACTTGTTTTCATTTCTTTAAGCTAGATACGAAGTCCGGTAATTCGATGCCAGCTTCCGCCATTTATCCCCATGCTGCGTACCCAATTTCCCGACATCAGCGAGCTGAAGCGCAACATTGCCCTACGCTTTGCCGAAGGCAGGGGCTGGCCCAGCGTGGTGCTGAATGTACAGACCACCGGCACCGTACACCGGCCCGACATTGTGGGGCCGCTCACCCTGTTCAGCAACCGGCGCGGGGGCAGCGCCGTGGCAGTACACGGCCGCCGCGTGCAGCTTGAAGCCGACGGCTACTTTCTCAGCAACCAGGGCGAAGCCTACACCCTGGATGTAGCGGCCCCGGGCACCGAAACGCTGAACGTGCACTTCGGCCAGCAGCTGGCCGAAACCGCCTGGCGCGACCTCAGCACGGCCGACCAGCGCCTGCTCGACGACCCTTTTGGGCCCGCCGAACAAGTGTGTTTCTTTGGCCGCGTCTACGAAAAAGACCCCGTGACTGCCGCCTTGCTCGACGAGCCCCTGCACCAGGGCGAAGCCTTCAACCACCACGCCACGCTGCGGGAAGAGTGGCTGCTACGCCTGCTGGCCCGGCTGCTGCACACGCAGCGGGCCGCCTTCCGGCGCCTCGAAGCCCTGCCCGCCGTAAAGGCCGCTACCCGGCAGGAAGTGTACCGGCGCCTGAGCTATTCGCTCGACTACCTGCACAGCTACTACGCCGCCAACCCCAGCCTCGACGAGCTGGCCCAGGTAGCCTGCCTGTCGAAGTTTCACTACCTGCGCCTGTTTCGGGCCGTGTACGGGCAAACGCCCTACCACTACCTGCGCCGGCTGCGCCTGCAGAAAGCGGCCGGCCTGCTCGGGCAGCGCCCGCCCCTGCCCGTGGCCGCCATTGCCGAGCTGGTGGGTTTCGAGAGCAGCAGCGCCTTTTGCCGGGCGTTTCACGCCGCCACAGGCGCCTGGCCCCAGGCGTTCCAGCAGCAGGGCACAATTAGCAATTTTGGTCAATACAAGGCCTGAGCGGGACGGTACTTTTGCAGGGTCATTATTTCATCTGAACGCCATGCAAACCCCATCCTATCAAGTGGCTGCGGCCTTGTTTCTGCTTCTGGTTGCCTTTCTTGCCTTCCTCTCGCTGCGCGGCTTCCGGGCGGCGCTGCGGGCGGCTGGTAGCAGTTTGGAACGGAGCCGGCGCGGGGTGGGGCTGGCGGCGGCTCTGCTGCTGGCCTGGCTGGCGTATGTGGGCGTTGTAGCGCAAAGCGGCATCCTGCGCGACTTCACCGCGCTGCCGCCGCGCCTGTTGCTGGTGCTGCTGCCGCCCTTTGCATTTGCGGCTGCGCTGTGCTTGCTGCCTGCCGTGGGCCGCCTGCTCGATACGGCGCCCTCAGCGGCGCTGGTTTACGTTCAGAGCTTTCGCGTGCTGATGGAAATTATTTTGTGGCTGCTGTTCAGGGCCGGCGTGGTGCCTGTGCAAATGACTTTTGAGGGCCGCAACTGGGACATTCTGGTGGGCCTCACCGCACCCGTAGTGGCTTATATGTGCTTTACACGCCGGGCATGGTCGCCGGGCGTGGCCATGCTCTGGAACCTGGGAGGACTGGCCCTGCTGCTCAACATCGTCATCGTGTCTGCCCTGTCGACGCCCGCCCCGTTCCGGGTCTTTATGGAGGGGCCGGCCAATACCATGGTGGCCGACCTGCCCTTTGTGTGGCTGCCCTCGTTTGTGGTGCCGGTGGCGCTGTGCAGCCACTTGCTGTCGCTGCGGCAGCTGCTGCGGGCCGGCCGGCGGCCGGTGGCGCCGGCCATGCAGCTGGCTTAGCTTTCAGGATGTGGAGCAGGGCGGGTAAGCAGGGTTTTAACAGGCTGTGCGCTTATTTTTACAGTCCCGGGAACCGTCCTCATTTGCGCCCTTCTTCACATGTCCTTGCGCTCTTTTCTGCCGGCTTACATGAAGCAGGCCGGCATTGTCGGAAGCCTGCTGCTGGCATCGGCCGGCCTGGGGCAGGCCCAGGGCCTGGCCGGGCCCACTGCCGTGCTGCACTCGCCCTATTACCACGCCTACCAGCCCAAGGCTGTGCCCGGCGCGCCGGCCCGCATTGGCGTGGTGCCGGCCCGGCTGCAGCACCCGGCGGCAAAGCGCATCTTCAGCAAAACGCGGGCGCAGGCACTGCTGGACTCCATCAGCCGCTTTCTGGGCCGGCAGCCGGGACTGACGGCCGTGGCCCTGCCTGCTGAAATCAAACCCCAGCACCTGCCCGATGTGTACTTCGGGACCACCGACCAGGAGCTGCCGGGGACGCTGCCGGGCTACGTCCAGAACCTGAAGTGCCCCAACCCCGGCCAGAGCTGCGTGCAGCTGGCCGGCTGGAACGGGCAGGGCAGCACCCGCCAGGCCCTGCTGGCCCTGATGGCTGCGCAGAAGCTCGACTACCTGCTGCTGCCCATCGTGCGCGAAGCCAACATCTACTTTTCCCAGAAGATGACAAGCGTCGGCCCCATTTCCGGCGGTTCGGCGTCGGCCACCAGCTACTACCTCGACCAAGGCTCCCAGCACGTGGAGCACCTGAGCCGCCTCAACGACCTGAACGGCACGGCCGGCCTGCTGGTACTCACCGGCGCGCTTATCGATGCCAAAGGCAACCTGGTGCTGATAGGAGCGGAAACCCTGAAAAGCCTGGGCGTGGGCTTCCAGCCCGTGCGGCTGAGCGCCACTGAGCCCTTCATGGCCCTGCCCGCCGACTACGAGGTGCTGCTGCGGCCCCTGTTGCGCGACGACCTCAGCCCGCCCCGGCCGGCCTGGCAGGAAGCCGCCACGCAGCTAAGCCAGCGCCTCACCGGCCGCCTGCCTTACCGGGAAGACAGCCCGTACCTGATGTTTAGCCCGCCCCAGCCAGGGCGCTAGGCGTATACTGGCGCCCACGCCCTTACTTTGCCGCCTCACTGCTTGGTTCCTTATGTCTGAAGACGCTACTTCCTCTGCCGGCCTCGTGCTGCTCGAATGCCTGGTGGCCGGCACTTCCCACCGCCCCAACCTGCAGCAGTACGAGCCCCAGCTCTACGTGGGCCAGCTGCTCATGCTCACCCGCGAAGCCGACAGCAAGTACGACGACTGGGCCGTGCAGGTGCACACCCACCCGGCTACCTCGGCCGAAAACGTGTGGCTGGGCTACCTGCCCGAAGGGCGCAACGAAACCGTAGCCCGCCTGCTCGACGCCGGCAAGCGCATCACCGCCCGCCTCAACCACAAGTCCTGGGAGTCGGACTGGCTGCACCTGGACATTGAAGTGCTGCTGCATGAGTAGGACAGTTGTCAGTTGTCAGTTGTTAGTTGTTAGTTGTCAGTTGTTAGTTGTTAGTTGTCAGTTGTTAGTTGTTAGTTGTTAGTTGTTAGTTGTTAGTTGTTAGTTGTTAGTTGTTAGTTGTTAGGAATAGGTCTATAGAACAGTCTGACAACTGACAACGAACAACTAGCAACTAAAAACTCATTTTTCAGGGAGCTTTTTCGCCGGCAAAAGGGTTTCTAATCCGATTAGCAAGCAGCTCTTTTAATTTTAGCAATTTCTCTCATGCGCGAAGCCTATCTCTCTGGAAGTGCCGACGGCTACGACCCTACCGATAAGGACATCGACAAAGCCCTGCGGCCGCTTTCCTTCGACGACTTTACCGGGCAGGACAAAATCCTGGAAAACCTCAAGGTGTTTGTGGGCGCCGCCAAGCAGCGCGGCGATGCCCTCGACCACGTGCTGCTGCACGGCCCCCCCGGCCTGGGCAAAACCACGCTCTCGCATATCATCGCCAACGAGCTGGGTTCCAGCATCAAGATGACCTCGGGCCCGGTGCTCGACAAGCCCTCCGACCTGGCCGGCCTGCTCACCAACCTGGAGCCGCACGACGTATTGTTCATCGACGAGATTCACCGCCTCAACCCCGTGGTGGAAGAGTACCTCTACTCGGCGATGGAAGACTACCGCATCGACATCATGCTCGACTCGGGCCCCAACGCCCGTTCGGTGCAGATTTCGCTGTCGCCCTTCACCCTCATTGGCGCCACTACCCGCTCGGGCATGCTCACGGCCCCGCTGCGGGCGCGCTTCGGCATCTCGGCCCGCCTGGAGTATTACGACTCCAAGCTGCTGACCACCATTGTGCAGCGCTCGGCCGAGATTCTGGGTACGCCCATTCACGAGGATGCGGCCTTCGAAATTGCCCGCCGCTCGCGCGGCACCCCGCGTATTGCCAACAACCTGCTGCGCCGCACCCGCGACTTTGCCCAGATAAAGGGCAACGGCACCATCACGGTAGACATCGCGCAGTTTGCCCTCAGCGCCCTCGACGTAGATGCCCGCGGCCTCGACGACATGGACAAGCGCATCCTGACCACCATCATCGACAAGTTCAAAGGTGGCCCGGTGGGCATCAGCACCATTGCCACGGCCTGCGGCGAAGAAGGCGAAACCATTGAGGAAGTGTACGAGCCTTTCCTGATTCAGGAAGGCTACATCAAGCGCACGGCCCGGGGCCGCGAGGCCACCGAGGCTGCTTACCAGCACCTGGGCCGCCTGCTGCCCGCCCACCTGCGCGGCAACACCGGCGACCTGTTCGGTGAAATCACGCAGGGATAGCACGAATGAATTGGGTACTCTTACGTCGTATGCCCAGGCTGATGCTTTTCTTAGCATTTGGCTTGGGCATATTACATTCTTGCCAAAGCAATAATTATAAAGGAAATATGCCCTCAAATAAAGAGCCCTTAGATGCTAGAATAGCACGATTGAGCAAGAAGTACGACTTACGAATTCATTACTTTGATGCTGAATGTTTGTATGATGAAGGCGACTTGGCAGCAACCTTATTAGAATTTTTGACGGAGTTGCTGCCGGATGAAAAATTCAGTGTTATCGAATCAATGAGCCCTAATCGGCAACAAGTCATAGCGCGTGTATCTTACCAAGGCGAGGTTATTGAGGAAGTAATTTCCAATGTTGGGGGCGACTATTTACCGGAGTCATTTTATCAAGCATTAGATTCTATTCCGGTCCGGGCAGGTAGTAAAAGGGAAATTTGGGCTGTTAATCCGCGACTATATGGTCAAGATGGGTGTTTCCTGTCGGGCACAGCACAAAACTTGCTAGCTGCAAGGCAAGAAGGGTTGCCTTTGCTGCTGCCGACTGAAAGTGTCGATGACATGATGCGAGCAGACATCAGCGAGTTTGAGTAAGATTTGTGGAGCCTACGTCAAGTCCCAAACGGAACGCGCCGCCCCCAGCGGCGCGTTTCTCTTTTCTTCGCAATTCTTTTCCCTTAAACTAATGCTTCCCCAATCCGAGTGGGCCAACTTTGTTAAGCGCCGCGCGGCCGAACTGGGCTTTATGGCCTGCGGCATCTCCCGGGCTGAATTCCTGGAGGAGGAAGCGCCGCGTCTGGAAAACTGGCTGCACCAGGGCCGGCACGGGCAGATGCGCTGGATGGAAAACCACTTCGACAAGCGCCTCGACCCGCGCCTGCTCGTGGACGGGGCCAAGTCGGTTATCTCGCTTCTGCTGAACTATTACCCGCCCAAGGAAGAGCAGCAGCCCGACGACACGCTTAAAATCAGCAAGTACGCCTACGGCCGCGACTACCACTTCGTCATCAAAGACAAGCTGAAAACGCTGCTGGCCGATATGGAGGCGCAGATTGGCGCCATCAACGGGCGCTGCTTTGTCGACTCGGCCCCGGTGCTCGATAAAGCCTGGGCCAAGAAGAGCGGCCTGGGCTGGGTGGGTAAAAACTCCAACCTGATTACCCCCGGCGCGGGCTCGTTCTACTTCATCGCCGAGCTGATTGTGGACGTGGAGCTGGCCTACGATGGGCCCATCCGCGACTACTGCGGCTCCTGCACCCGCTGCCTCGACGCCTGCCCCACGCAAGCCATTACCGAGCCTTACGTGGTGGACGGCAGCAAGTGCATCAGCTACTTCACCATTGAGCTGAAGGACCAGATACCGAGGGAAGTAGCCGGGCAGTTCGGCAACTGGGTGTTTGGCTGCGACATCTGCCAGGACGTGTGCCCCTGGAACCGCTTCTCCAAGCCCCATCAGGAGCCGCAGTTTAACGCCCATCCCAGCCTGAAAGACCTGAAGCCGTCCGATTGGCAGGAAATTACTCACGAGCTGTTTTCGGAGCTGTTCCGGCAGTCGGCAGTGAAGCGCACCGGCTACGCTGGGCTCACCCGAAACATCCGTTTCGTAGCTGGCGACGGGGGCGAGTGGCAGGCAGAAGAGTAAGTAGGCCTGCAGCAGCAAACGGCTTGTCCGTTTTCCGTGAAGTACTAACCGAGAGGCTAACAACGGACAGCTAATAACTGCCAGCCTCAAGCGGGCGCCACCTGGCCGTTTGCCTTAGCCAGGCGACAACAAAAGGCCTTATCAGCCCAGAGCAGCTATACAGCTAACTGCTCTGGGCTGATAAGGCCCTCTTTGTGAGCTCAGAAAGACAAGCGGGTATACCTGGCCGACTAGGCCACTGCTATTGCTCCGAACACCTGGTTCAGAACTTTGCGGTAGATGCGGGAAAACTGCTGGTAGCACCAGGTGCGGAAGTCGGGGACTTCGGCGGGCATCAGCATCTTTAATGACTTGCGCAGCTCTTTTTCAAACAGCGCTTTGTTGAAACTTACTTTCAGCAGAATCATTTTCACATACTCTAGCATGGGGTTTCGATGTAGCGGTGAAAGAATAGGAGAGTTTAGCTGCCCGTTCCGGAAACGATTGCAGCGGATGGCCAATATACAAAAATGATTTAACCAGGCGCAAGTCTTTTTTGCAAAACGCTGCTGGCACGGCTGCCCAATACGCAAAAAGAGCGGCTGGAGCCACTCTTTTAACTGGTAAGGCCAAAATTATGTAAGTCCTTTAGCCGAAAATATTCAGCAGCGCAGTCGCTTGCGCCGTGGGCAGAGGCTCGTCGAAGGCTTCGGCAAGCGCATTGGTTTGTACAAGGTTGCTGCCGGTCAGGAGGGTGGCATAGGGCACCAAGCGAGCCCCCGACATGATTTGCGTCTCGTTGGCCTCAAACGCATAAATCGACGTAGTGCTGGGCGGCGTGGTAGCCGGCTGTGACGGCACCTGAATAGCCGGGTTGGGAGCGGCGTCGGCCCGGCTGGGCCAGCTTTTCACCCGGGCTCCGCTCAGGGTGCGCCGCAGGGTACGCAGGTGGGCGGCATGGCGGGCTTCCACGGCTTGCATGCGTAGCACGGCATCGAGCAGCAAACGGTTGCCGATGATGAAGGCCGCCTGGCCCTGGTAGATGGCCGCACTGGCATCTTCCAGCTGCTGGGCCATTTCCAGAAAACCGTTCTGGCCGGTGAATACAGTGGGAAACAGGATGGGGTTGGACGGGTTGCCGCGGCGGCCGCTGAAGTCGTAGCGGGGGCTGGTAGGAGCGGGCGGGGGCGTCACGCCGGCATCGCGCAGGGTCTGACGCAGAAAGGCCGCGTGGTTTTGCTGATGCGTCTGCAGCAGCGTCAGGTCGGCCCGGAATGGCGCGGCCATAAGAGCGGGGGCGGCCAGGGCCTGGGTATAGAAGTCGGCCAGCAGGTCTTCCAGCCTCAGCAGCAGCTGAACGGCATCGAGGGCGGTGTCCTTTATTTTGGCTTGGGCCGGGCTGCCTGCGCCCATAGCCAGCGGCAGGCCGGCAGCCACTGCCTGGCCCAGCTGGCGCAACGCCTGGCGGCGTGGGGCGGGTGCCGGGGCCGCAGGCTGGTCGGCTACACTCAGCCGGTTGAGAAGCGAAAGGAGATTCATTGGGTCGAAGGCAATGGAAGGAGGCTACGCGGAGGGCAGCGAGTCGGTGAATATGCTCAGGGGCAGGAAGAACGGCGCTAAGTTCGCCGTGACCTGGGCTGGCGTCTGGGTGGCGGCTACACTGAGCAGGGGGGGCGTATTCACCACCACATCGGTGGCAAAGGTGCCCGCCGCCGGCGACAGCACGTCGCGGATAAAGGTGGAGTGGCGGTTTTCTACCGAGGAGATTTTCAGGAGCGTAGCGAAGTGCGACTGGTCGAGCACCAGGCGCAGAATGCCGGCGATGCCCGCCGACCCCAGGTCTTCCAGGCGCTTGGCGGTGGCCAGCACACCGGCCCGGGTGGTCAGGGTGACGGTGGTGAAGTCGATGGGTATCGTGGTTATTGCCTGATTGCCAAGCGCGAAACGCAGGGTTTCGCGGTGAATAACCTCGTGGTCGCGCAGGTCGTTGAGGAAAGCCAGGTCGCCGGCCTGCAGGTCCGTAGGCGGGTTATCCAGCACCTTCTGGTAGAAAGCCGCCTGCAGCTGTTTCAGCAGATACACGTAATTGAGCAGGCCCACGTCGTTGCTGCCCAGCGAAACCAGCGTGGTGTTTACGGGCTCCGGCGTGGGGTCGTCGCTGCTGCAGCCAGCCAGCAGCAGTGCAGCACTGGCCGCGGTGGCGCCGGTGGCCTGCAAAAAGGCCCGGCGGCCCCAGGACGGCCCGGCGGTTGGCTTATCAGAGGAAGAAGAGAAAGTCATTGACAAAAAAATAAAAATGCCGGCTGCAGCCCGCCACTGCAAAGGTAGCCCGGGCTACAGTTGCCAGGGTAGGAAGGCCACCCCGGCCGGGGCACCTTCCACCGGGGGCTGCCCGCCCTCGGCTTATTGAAACAAGCCCAAAGCTGCTCCCTGGGCGGAGCGGAAAAACAAGGCAATGTCTTTGACCTTGTTTTCATTCAGGCCTTCGTCGAAGGCCTCGGACGCCGCACTGCTGTCGATTTCCGGGGTAGCCGCAGAACCGGTCAGGGTGGTGGCACCGTTCTGAATGTAGTTGTCTTCCGCCGGGAAGTAGATTTGGCTGGCTACGCCTACCGCGGGGGTGCCGGCGCCATAGATAGGTGCGGTGAAGGGGGCAGCCGGGCCGCCGCTGTCGGTTTCCGACACCCAGCTCTTGGGCCGCTCGGCCAAGTTGCTAGCTAGCGCGGGCGTTTGGGCGGCTGCCGGCCCTTCTACCCCGGCCGCCTTGCCCCGGCGCAAGGTGCGGATGTGCGAGGCATGGCGGGCTTCCACGGAATGGATGCGGAAAGCCGTTTCTACCAGCGTTTTGTTGGCAAGCAGCTTGGGCGCAGCTCCTTTGTAGGCCCGCACGCCCAGGTCTTCGAAGGACTGGGCTACGGCGTAGAACATGGCCGCGTTGGAGAATACCGCGTTGAAGCGGTTGCCGGCGGTGTAGTCGAAAGCTGCCGCCGTCGGGTCGCTGGCACTAAAGGCCTGGGTCCGCAAGGCCCCGCGCAGCACTTTAACGTGGCCCGACTCGTCGTTGCGGATTGCGGTAATGGCCGGGCGGTCGGCCGCGCTTATCAGCGTGCCGGAGCCTAGGCCGATGGCGTAGAAGTGGTACTCCAGGTATTCGAGCTGCAGGGCCAGGTTCAGCACGTCGGCCACCGGGGCGGGCAGCGTGGTGGCACTGCCCTGCCCGTAGGCTTTGTTGAAGAGCATGCTCATGAAGCCCGGCAGGGCCGCCGCGCCCAGGGTTTTGCCCATGCCCGAAACGTGGCGGAACACCCGGCGGCGGGAGTCGAGGCGCTCGTACACTTCGGGGTCTACCTGCTCAATATCAGAAATCAGTTTTAATAAATCCATGCCAGCGGGCGTCAGTAGTTAAGGGAGAGAAAAGCCGAAGTGCTGCATCACACCAGCAGGGCCGCGGTAATCTTGGAGCCCTCTTTCAGGTAAGTGTTCAGGATGGTCAGCACTTCGGTGGGGGTCTTGAGGCGTTCCATGCCGGTGCCGTCGCCTTCGCCGGGGGTGGTGCTGCTGGGTACAAAAACGTCTACCACGTCGGTGGCCACGAAGGAGTTGTAGCTTACCAGGTCGCGAATCAGGGCCGCATGGCGTGCATCGACCGACACGATTTTGGCCAGGGTGAACAAGGCCGCCGGGTTGGTAAGAAAGCGAACCGACCCATTGACGGCGGCAACGCTCAGGTCTTCGAACAGCATGGCCGCGTTCAGTACCCCCATCCGGGCGGCGCCGGGCGCCGTCAGGCGGGTATTGAAGTCGAGGCTGGTAAAGTCGGTTTCCAGCTGCTTGAGGCCGGAAGTGCTGTTGGCTCCGACCAGCGACTTGTAATAGTTTTTGTGGACGGACTCGTGCTTTTCCAGGTCGTCCAGAATCTGCTTTTCGGCGCTATTGCTAGTTGGCAGCCCTTTAAAGTAATTGCCCTCGCGCAGGGCCGTATAAAAGGCCGAAGTCACCAGCTTCACGGCCGAGACATAGTTCAGCACGCCGGCATCGCCGCTGCCTACTTCTGTGTTGGTGACTGGCGTAATGGGCTGGTTGTCGTCGTCTTTTTTGGAGCAGCCAGCCAGGGCCAGGGCAGCTACGCTGGCCGATGCCCCAGCATATTGTAAAAACTGGCGCCGCTTCAGGGGCGTCAGCGGGGTTTGCTCGGGTTGGGGGAGGCCGGAACCGCCGGGCAGCAATGAGTTGGGCATGAATTAGTGGCGTTGCTAACGAATCAAGACACGAAGGTACGGCCTGGGGCAGGTCTTTACCAGATGCCTATTTGAGCGGAAAGGCTGCATGGCTGCCGAAAGTACCGCCAGGCCACCCGTCACGCTATAAAAAAAGGCCGGCTCCTGTGAGGGAGCCGGCCTTTTCGGTCGTCGTTGCCGGAGGGCTACGGAATGATATACGGGCTGGCAATATTCAGCACAGTCGGGTGGTCCAGGGGCTCGTCAAACGACTCACTAATCTCGGCCGCCGTGTAGGCTGGTGTGCCCATGGTGGTGAGGTTGATAGCGGCGTTCTGGGTGGTGTTGGCCTCGGAGGGGAACATCGCGGCCGGGTTGCCCGGGCCGTACACGGCTGCGGGTGCCCCATTGGCCTGGTCCAGGGTAATCCAGCCAAACTGGTTCTGGCTGCCGCCCGAAGCGTTGGCGGCCATGCGGCGCTGGTAGCGGATGTACGAAGCGTGGCGAGCCTCTACGGCGTGAATTTGCAGGGCCGTCTGCAGCACGTTCACCATGCCCACGTTCGGCACGTTCGCCATTGCAGTGCGGGGAATGTAGCCGGCCTGTCCTTTGTAGGCACGTACCCCCAGGTCTTCAAATGCCTGTGCAAAAGTGAGGAAGGTAGGAATGTTGGCGTAGGCCGCCGTGAAGTTGTAGCCCCGGGGAGCGGGGCTGGCAGCAGTGCCCAGGGCAGCTGCCAGCAGGTCCACGTGCGCCTGCTCGTCGGCTCTGATTTTATCAACACCGGCCCGCAGCGCAGCGTTGGCGCCAAAGGCGCTGGCCAGCGTAGGAGCCGCCAGGGCCTGGGTGTAGAAAGCCGCTTCCAGGCGCTCCAGCGAAAGGGCGTAGTTGAGAATAGAGTTTACCGAGCTGCCGGCTCCCTGTGCCAGGGTTTTGTTGAAAGCCGCGCCAATAGCTACCGGGGCAGCGGCCAGGGCCAGCTTCTTGGTGATGTCGCCCAAGGCGCTCAGGGCGCTGCGACGGTCGTTGATACGCTCCAGGGCCTCCGGGTCGGCGTTGGAAATTTCCGAAATGATTTGAAATAGATTCATGGTCGTGGAAAGGCTAGAGAATTGAGTTAGGCGCCAACACGGCTGCCGTTAAGGTTTTCACGGATGAAAGGCTGCGCAGCCGTCAGCACCTGGGCAGGGGTGAGGGCCTGGTCCAGACCACGCGCGTTCACAACGTCGGAGGCAAAGGAGCCGGGGGTAATCAGCTCCCGGATTTGGGCCGCGTGCCGTGCTTCTACCGAAACAATCTTGCCGGCGATGCCCAGCAGGGATACATCGGTGAGGAGAGGGCCGGCCCCGTTATAAGCCGCCACGCCCAGGTCTTCGAAGGTGCGGGCGGTTTCCAGCACGCGCTGTCTGTTGGAGAAGTCCACCGAGGTGAAGTTGGGCGTCAGGTTCGCAATGCGGTTGGTGGCAGGAATAGCCGCTTTGAAGAAGTCGCGGTGAATGGCCTCGTGCCGGGCAATGGCCCGCATAATGGCTTGCTCGTCGGCCGTCATGCCCGTATAGGGCCGGGATACCACCTCGGCGTAGAAAGCGGCTTCCAGCTGCTCCAGCGCGTAAGCGTAGTTGAGTACCCCGACATCGCCGGAGCCCAGGTCGACGGCAGGCGTATTATTAACGGGCGTGTTGTCGTCGTCTTTTTTGCACCCGGCCAGCACCAGGGCCGTAGCGCCAGCCGTAGCGCCGGCATACATAAAGAAAGAGCGCCGCTTAATGGGCACCAGGAGGGGCTGCTCCAGTTGGTTATCGGGGCCGCCGGACTGAAGGTTGTCGGACATGAGTGGAAAGGATTAAGTGGAAAATGGAAGGTTAAGGCAACACAAATCTGCCCGGCATTTTGGGCCGGTTTAGGACTGGAAAAGTTCAGAATGCAGAAAGCTCTGTGGGGGCAGATACGGAGCAAAGGCGCCGATTAGATTGAATAGCTTCAAAAAAAAGTGCCTTATTTTCTCGCGAGGGTGCATTACTTTCCTGATAAAGTAGTTTTCCAACGGGATTCAGGCGGCTTTAGCTAATTTTAGGGCCCTCAAAAAGATGCCTGTGCTTAAAGCTTTGCGTTGGTTTATGGTGTTGGCCGGCTTGCTTTTGGGGAGCGGGCAGGGGGAGCGGACATGGGCCCAGGCTCCCGCCGCCGCCCCAGCGCCGGAAGTGGAACTGGTGCCGGGGCCGGCCAGCATTGCCATCACGGAGTACTACACCCTGGCCTTCCGGCTGCGGGGCGCTCCCCTTGGGAGCTACACGCCCTTTCCGGAGCTGGAAGGCTTCAAGAAGAGCGGCAAGACCAGCACCACCACCACCCGCATTGTGCAGGGACGCAGCTCCACGGAGCTGACCATTACCCAGCGCTACATTGCCTACGGTGAGGGAGAGCAAAGCATCAAGCCCTTCCAGATGACGGTGAACGGCGTGACCGTGCGCAGCAGCGGCGGCACGGTGAAGGTGGGGCCCGCCCCCATGTCCAGCCCTGCGCCCACAACCTCGCCGGCCAACCCCCAGGAGCCGCTGCAGGCCGTGGGCGACCTCGACCAGCTGTTTGGTAAACCCAAGCCGGCGCTGTACCAGGACGTGCCCGACCATGCCTACCTGGCCGTGGAGGCCGACCGCAAGGCGGTGTATGTAGGCGAAGGCGTGCAGGTGGGGCTGTATTTCTACCTGCAGCCTTCCGACCAGGCCCTGCTGGCGTTTTACGACTTCAGCGAGCAGCTGCCGCGCCTGCTGCGCCAGCTGAACCAGTCCACGGCCTGGGAGGTACCCGCCGCCGAGCTCAGCGCGACGCCCGACAGTGTGCGGCGCAGCGGGCAGCTCTACCTCCGCTACCGGCTGGCCGAGAAAATCTACTACCCGCTCACTACCCAGCCCCTGCGCTTCCCGCCCCTGGCGCTGACCATGACCAAGTTCAAAATGCTGAAGAAGCCCGAGCCGGGAGTAGATGGTCGCCTGGCAGCTTACAAAACCTACACCTCGGCCGGGGTAGGCGTAGCGGTGAAGCCCCTGCCGCCCCACCCGCTGCGGGAGCAGGTGCCGGTTGGCAGCTTCCAGGCGCAGGAAGCCATTAGCCGGACTTCGTTTCGGGTGGGGCAGTCTTTTACGTATTCGTTTGGGGTGGAAGGGCGCGGCAACCTCGCCGCCGTAATGGCCCCGCTGCCAACGCCCTACCCGGGCCTGGACGTGTACGGCCCGGAGGTGAAGGAAAGCGCGGTGCCGGGCGGCGGCCGCCGCATGTTCCGCTATCGGCTGGTGGCCCGCCGCCCGGGGGTGCTGCCGCTCGACAGCGTGTTTCAGCTTATCGTATTCAACCCCAGCACCGCGCGCTACGACACCCTGCGCCCCGGCGTGCAGCCCCGGGTGCAGGGCGCTCCGCCCGCCCCCCTCAAGCCGCTGCGGCCCGAAGACGACCCTTTCTATGGCCCGGCTCTGGCCGCGGCCGACGCCACCCTGCAGCCGTTCGACGTGTACGGGCAGGTGCGCCACTACGCCAGCTGGGTGCTGGGCGCCCTGTTTCTGCTGGCGCTGGGCGGCTGGGCCACCTCCAAATCCAAGCACACTGAACAGTGAGCCATGAACCATGTTGTTCAGAACCCTCCCTGCTCCCTGTTCATTGCTCACTGATAATTAAGCGCAGCACACATGTCCAATACCTTCGGCACCCTCTTTCGCATCACCACCTTCGGCGAGTCGCACGGCGCGGGTATTGGCGTCGTTATCGACGGCTGCCCGGCCGGGGTAGCGGTAGAGGCCGCCCATATTCAGGCAGCCCTGGACCGGCGCCGGCCGGGGCAGTCGGACCTCACCACCCCGCGCAAGGAAGCCGACACGGTACAGATTCAGTCGGGCCTGTTTGAGGGAATGACCACGGGCACGCCCATCAGCCTGTTTATTCCCAATGCCGACCAGCGCTCCGACGACTATTCGCACATCGCCCACGCCTACCGGCCCAGCCACGCCGACTATACCTACGATGCTAAGTACGGACGCCGCGACCACCGCGGCGGCGGGCGCAGCTCGGCCCGGGAAACGGCTGCCCGGGTGGCCGCCGGGGCCGTGGCCGCCCGCCTGCTGGCGCATTTTGGGATTGAGGTAAAGGCCTACGTGTCGGCGGTAGGCGAGATTGAGGTGCCGCTAAGCTACGAGGAGCTGGACCTGGGCCTGACCGAAACCAACCTGGTGCGCTGCCCTCATCCCGAAACGGCGGCCCTGATGGAAGCCCGCATCCGGGCCGCGCGCGACGCGCACGACACCGTGGGCGGCGTGATTACCGGCGTGGCCACGGGCGTGCCCGCCGGCCTGGGCGAGCCGGTGTTCGACAAGCTGCCCGCTGTGCTCGGCCACGCCCTGCTCAGCATCAACGCCGTGAAAGGGTTTGAGTTCGGCTCCGGCTTTGCCGGCACCCGGCTGGCAGGCTCCCAGCACAACGACGCATTCTATACCGACGAGGCGGGCCGCGTGCGCACGCGCACCAACCACAGCGGCGGCAGCCAGGGCGGCATCTCCAACGGCCAGGACATCAACTTCCGCGTGGCCTTCAAGCCCGTAGCCACCATTTTGCAGGCCCAGCAAACCATCAACGACCAGGGCGAAAGCATCAGCCTGGCCGGCCGGGGCCGGCACGACCCCTGCGTGCTGCCCCGCGCCGTGCCCATTGTGGAGGCCATGACGCAGCTGGTGCTGGCCGACCTGCTGCTGCGGGCTCGGGCCAACCGGCTGTAAATCAGTTGAAAGATTAGATTTAAGAGTTGAAGCCGTAGCGCCAGTTCGGAAACCACAGGTCGGGGGCGGGCTGCTGGCCCGTGCCCTGCGGCCGGAACGCCACGCGGTAGTGCGCCCACGACATGCTGCCCTGGTAATGGTCGAAGTAGTTGGAAACGCGGCTCAGGCCAAGCCCGTTGAATAGCAGCTCGACCGGCAGTGTCAGCAGCAGCAGCAGAATTAGGCCAACGCCCAGGGATTTGCTAGCTAGCTCCATCAGAAGTAGGAATGGGTTGTGTTGTTATTCGTGGGTCACTACCATTTCCACGCGGCGGTTGCGGCGGCGGTCGGCTTCGCTGCCGCCCCGGTTGAGGGGGCGGCGCTGCCCAAAGCCCTCGGTGCTGAGGCGCTCGGCCGCGATGCCGCCATCGACCAGGTATTTTTTCACGGTTTCCACCCGCTGCTGGCTCAGCACTTCGTTTTTCAGCGAGTCGCCAAACCGCTCGGTGTGGCCTTCCAGGCGCAGGGTGAGGGACGGACGCTGGCGCAGCGCCTGCGTTAGCTTGGCCAGCTCGGGCTTGGACGAAGGCAGCAGCTTGGCCTGGCCCTGCACAAACAGCACGTTGCGCAGGGTGAGGCGCTGGCCGGTGGTAAGCGTGCCGGCCAGTGCCTCGGCGGCGGCAGGCGCCTCCGGCAACTCCACCGCCGCCGGCGAAGGGGGCGCCACGGCTGTTGGAGCCGGAGCCGGCACCAGGTGCCACACGCGCAGGCGCCGCAGCCGCGCTGTGGAGCCGCGGTTGGTTTCCAGCCCCAGGCCCGGGCCTACGCGGCCCCGGAACGGGAAGCGCCCCACTTTTTTGTCGTTGATAAAGTACAGCACTTCGCCACCGCGGCGTTCCAGCCGCAGGGTGTTCCAGTCGTTGTTGCGCACGGCCCGGGAAGTCAGGTTCTCGTCGCCCGTCCAGAAAAAGCTCCCGTTTTCCCAGCCGCAGATGGCCACGCCCTGGTCGGGCTCGATGCCGAATATCTGCATGTTGTCGGTATTGGCCACGCCCCAGGCCAGGGTGCCTACGTGGCTGGTGCGGTACTCGGCCTCAATCACGAAGTCGTCGCCGGGCTGCAGCGGCACCGGTACGGTGGCTACCTGCTGGCGGTTGATGCGCTGGGTTTCTTCGCCCACGTACTCGCCGTTGGCCAGCGTAAAGGTGGCGTTGCCCATGCGCCCTACCGGCCACTTATGCCGGTTGTCGACGAAGTTGTCTTCGAACACCAGCTCTGGCACCAGCTCGGGCTTGCGCTGGGCCTGCAGGGTGGCGGGAAGCAGCAGGCTGCTTAGAATGAGAGTTGTAAAGAATTGCCACATAAGAAGTAAGGATTATCGGCCGACAATGACAAACTCCACGCGTCGGTTTTTGTGCTTGTTTTCATCCGTGTCGTTGGGAGCCACGGGCTGCGTGTCGCCAATGCCCTGGGTGTAGAGGGTTTTGCTGCCGGCGGCACTGCTGCCCGCACTCCAGCTCTCGCTGTTTTCGCCGAAGTCCTCCAGCAATACAGTTGGCACCAGCCTGGGACCAGGCTGAGCACAGAGCGTAACAGGCAGCAGCAACAGCCAGCAAAACAGCAGCAGTTTCATGCCGCAAGCTCGCTTCCATGTGCGCACGGCGCCATCCGGGCCAGCCCGGATATTTGGTCGGGCTACTCTCCGGGGTGGCCGGTAGGCAAGCATCCGGCGGCCCGGCAAGCTGTAGGTGCACCGGGTGGGCAGCCTTCCGGCCCCTGCCCACAACCCTTGCCGGCCATTTGAAGTACCGAAAGGCGTGCAGCACCCCTCATAACGTACTTAACCAATGAGCCAAACCCATCAATCCACTCGCTTTGCCAAAGTCAACGCCTACCTCGGCCAGCGCCCGGCCATATTGGCGGTAGCTGGAGCCCTGGCCGCGGCCGTAGCCGCGTATGCCGGGCTACGGGCCGTGTCGCCCACTCGCCGCCGTGCTCCCAAAGAGCAGGCTGCCCGGCGGGCCACGCTTACCAAGCGGCTGACGCCCCTGCTGGGGGCCCTGAAGAGCTATTACCAGGCACAGGGCAAGCTGGACTACAGCACCGACCTGCACCTGGGCGATGCTGATGCGCTGGCGTCGATGTCGCCGGAGAAATACACCCGCCTGGTAACAACCGTGCTGAAGCTTACCGACGAGCTGTCGGCCGGGGCGCTGGAAGCATATGGGCACGACGACAACGAAATCAAGAAGTTCGGCCTCGCCGCCGAAGCCCTGGGTATTCAGCACCGGCCGTTAAGTGCCTCCCCGGCCCCGGCTTTCGGCCATGCCAAGGAGCCCGGGCAGGCAGCACACCCGGAAAAGACGGCGCCCCTCCCGGGCATTACCTACGACCGCCGCGGCGCCCATGTCGGGGCCACGGATATGCCACCGCCGGCCGCCCCGCACGGCAGTGGGGTGGGCAGCTAAGGTGGCGGGGACAAAGCCTTTGGTAGTAGATTGCGACAGACAGCGCCGGCGCCCGGATGCCGAGCAGCGCGGCCGGGGTGTTACCTTTGCAACCTCCGGCGCCCCGGCGCTGTTGTAGCAATTCCAGTTGTCAGTTGTTGGTTGTCAGTTATCAGTTTGTTCTGATAAGCCTGCCGCCAGCACAATTCTGACAACTGACAACTAAAAACTGACAACCAAGAAAGCTATGTCCGCTGTCTCGATTTACGCTGAAGCGTCGCCCAACCCCGAGAGCATGAAGTTTGTGCTCAACCAGCAGCTCCTCGCCGATGGCGTGAGCGTGGATTACCCCAACCTGGAAGCCGCCGCCAACTCCCCGCTGGCCCAGGAGCTGTTCAACTTCGACTACGTGGGCCGCGTCTTCATTGCCCAGAACTTCGTCACCGTCACCAAAACCACGCCCGACCTGGGCTGGACGCACATCATTCCCGAGCTGCGCCAGTTCCTGAAAAGCTACGTGGAAGCCGGTGGCCCCCTCTTCCTTGTGGACCCTGCTGCCGAGCAGAAAGCCGCGCAGGCCGCCACCGCCGGCGACCCCACTGCCCAGGACGGCCAGACTTCCCAGAAAATCATCGACCTGCTCGATAACTACGTGCGCCCCGCCGTGGAGCAGGATGGAGGCAACATCACCTTCAAGAGCTACCACGATGGCGTAGTAACCGTGAACCTGCAGGGCTCCTGCTCCGGCTGCCCCTCGGCCACGGTTACGCTGAAGTCCGGCATCGAAAACCTGCTCAAGCGCATGGTGCCCGAAGTGCAGAGCGTCGTTGCCGAAGGCATTACCGTTTAAGAGTTAAAAGTTGAGAGATAAAAAGCCCGCCGGAGTTAATTCGGCGGGCTTTTTAACTTTTAACTCTCAACTTTTAACTGATTATAGCTGGGGCTTTACCGTGAAGTTGCGCACCACGTTGAAGCCAAAGTAGATGTCGCCGTTAAAGAAGTTGCCGGATGTGCGGGGCACGTAAAGCTGCTCAATCATGCCCTGGGCATTGGTGAGGTGCAGCTGAAAGACGTGGCCCCCCGTTTCGATGTCGACGCCCACGCCGATGGTGTTGCGGAAGTTGTCGGCGGTATTCCCGGGCAGCAGGTAGAAGTAGTCGGCCGTCAGGGCCAGGCGCTTGGTGATTTTCTGCCGCAGCGCCCCGCCCAGGGCGTACACATCGTTTTCCTCGGCCTCGGTATCCACGTAGTTGCGGTGGATAAGCGTAGGCATGAGCTGCACCGACAGGCTGGGGCTGAACTTGCGGGCAATCAGGGCTTGGTAGGCATAGCTGAGGCGGGACACGTCGTCGCGCTTTTCCGTGGGGGCAAACTTGAGCGTGGTGATAGCCGAAGACGCCAGCAGCGTAACCGAAACCGGCATGGCCTGGGCGCCGGTGCTCTGGCGCAGGGCCCGGTACTTCACAAAGCCGTCGAAGGTCTTGTTCTGCGAGCTGCGCCCCACGCCCAGCGTCAGCCGGTCGCTCAGCCCGTACTCGAAGCTCAGGCGCAATACGGCCTGGTCGAGCCCGAAAAAGTTGTAAGCCCCGCTGTTGAGCGTGCCAAAGCGGTGCTGAATCAGGAAGGCCAGGGTGCCTTTGCCGGGCGTTTCCACCGACTGCGAGCTGATGATGTGCGTGCCTTTGAAGGTGGCCTGCACCACTTCGCGCTTTTGGGGGTCGGCGGTTTGCTGCTCCAGCTGGTTCAGCAAATCGTCCTGGGCCCGGGCCGGGCGGGCGCCGGCCAGCAGCAGTACGGCTAGCAGGCCGCCCCACAAAGCAGAGGTATAGAAGTTACGAAGCATCATGAAGGTCGAAAGGCAGAGCCGAGGAGTTTAGTTGGTAGGCCGGGCCGTGGCGGGAGCTGCCGGGGCCGGGTCGCAGGTTAGAGCCACGCGCACGCTCACCACCTTGGCCACCTGGCTGCGGACCAAAGCCGGAATCTTGATGTTGTAGTCGGCCGTAGCAACCGGAAACGTAGCCGCCGCAACCAGCTGGTTGTTCTTGATTTCCAAGGTACCGGGCACCTGAATGCGGCGCGTTACGCCGTGAATGCTCAGGTCGCCCTCCACCTGCACTGCGTGGGGGCCGGGTGTGGTCAGGCTTTCGGGGTCCAGGCCCACAAACTTGCCTGAGAACGTAGCCTTGGGGTACTTGTCCGACTCCAGGTAGTTCTCGTTGAAGTGCTCCTGCATCAGCGTGCGCTTGAACACAAACTCCTTGATGGGCACCGAGAAGGCCAGCTGCCCGGCCGCCAGGTCGAGCATGGCCGCGGTGTGCTGGTTGTGGGCTTCAATGTTTTCAATCAGGCTTTCCGAGAAGAACGACACCCGGCCGGTCTTGGTCATGTACCGGCCCTGGGCCTGCGTTTGGCCCAGGGCTGCCAGCAGCAATACCGGAATAAGAAGCAGATAGGAGAGTCGCATCGGGAGAATATTCAGGCCAGGCAGGTCGCCATGTATTAGTTGTTGGGGGTGCCCGCCGCCACCCAGGCTTTGATGCGGGCAATGTCGCAGGCCGAGAGCTTGCCGCGGCCCTTGGGCATAAAATCAGGGTGCGAGGGGTCGAGCTCAATGCGCCGCACAATGCTGCCGCTGCCGGCATAAAACTGCGTGTCGCCAAAGTCGTCGAAGTTGACGCCCCCACCCCGGGTAGTTGCGTTGTGGCAGCCGTCGCGGCAGTTCACTCGAATAATGGGGGCCACCGTGGCAGCAAAGGAGATGGTAGCCGGATTGGCTTCGCAGGGCACTACGGCATCCCCGCCGTGTGAGTAAGTGCAGGCCGAGGCCAGCAAGAGCAGGCCGGCCAGGTATGCTGTAGCGCGGCGAGCTATCGGGTAAGGAAACCGGGTCATGGTAAGAATAGCTGGAAAAGCTATGATAAGTGAAATGCCCTTGCTGATGAAGGGCGCTAAAAGCCATATTTCAGACCCAGGAATACACCACCGCTGGCCAACCGTACTTTGCCGGCGCCTACCCCGCCCAGTGGAATCTTCACGTAAGGCTCTGCCTGTACGCTCCAGTGCTGCCCCAAGCGACGCTCGTAGCCAAATGACAGATTCAGCACGCTGAACCAGTGCTGGTTTTCATTGACATACTCTTTCTGCCAGCTTCCGGATTTATTAATGGGGTTGGGTGAGGGGCCCGGGTAGGGGTAGGGATTGGGAGGAATGGAGTCGTAGGTGTAATCGTAGGCATATTTTTCCCGCTGCATGAACAGACTCGACAGGCCCACTGAAGTAAACACATGGTAGCGCGGCCGTTGCACCAGGTCGTAGCGCAGGTTCAGCGGTACGTCGAAGATGGTGCAGCTACCATCGACCCACTCGAACTTAGCGCTGCTGGCAGAGGAATAGTTCGACCAGCTATAGTCCTCGCGGCGGGCCCGGTACACCTTGGTGCCGCGTAGCAAGCCTGTGTTCAGCCGCAGGCGCTTGCTGATGCGGTACTCCACCAGCAAGCCCAGGTTTACCTGAGGAGCCTGGTAGTCGGCCATCTTCACCGTGCTCACGTCTGGCGCACCCAACACCCCCAGGTACAGGCGCGGCTGACGCAGCGGCTCAGGTTGCGGAGCTGGCGGCGGAGCGGGCACCCCGGCCAGCTGGGTGGGCAATGCCTGCAGCGCATCCACCAGCAGGCGCACAGGCCGGGCAGTAAGTCCGGTAGCTTGGTCGGCAGCCAGGTAGCTCAACGGCCGGGTGGCACTGCCAGCCGGCGCGGCTGCCTGGGCTCCTGGCGTGCCAACCGCGCCTGCACGCTGTGGTGGGCTGCTTTCTTCGTTGCGTAGGCTGGCAGTTGGTGTGGTGCTGGTCCTGCTTTGTTGGGATAGCCGAGCGGCGGCTGCGCCTGAGTCACCTGGGCGGCGTGGCCGCCGCGTGGCTTTCATAGCCGTAGAAAAATTGCCAGCTGCTGCCAGTAAAGAGCTGCGGCTCAATTGTTGGGCTGCGTTCTGCTGTCGGCTGTTTTTCCGGTTGGCCTTCTCCGCAGGGGCGCTTAAGGCAGAGCTGGCCGTGCCCGCTGGCCGCCGCGCAGCCGCAGAAGCCAGGCTTGCTGCAGTGCCATCCGTATTGTCAGCGGAAGCTATGGTTTTCAGGGAGCGGCGGGTGGGGCTGTCCAGGCCAGCCACTGGCAGTACCGCTACCCGACGGCGCCGCTTTTCGCGTGATGCCGTGGGCCAGCCAGCTGCGGCTAAGCCTTGGGCTGTAGACGGTGAGCCGGTGGGCGCTGAGGCGGGCGCAATCGAGGCCACCGCGTCGACTGGGTTGTCCGACGGGCGTGTTGGCAGGCTGCTTGCCGATGCTGGTGCTTCCTGCGCCCTGGCCTGAGACCCGAGGCCTGGCGTAGAGGCCGGCGCCTGGGAACCCACTGTAGGAGCCGGCTGCCGCAGTGCTTGCTGAGGGCGAGCAGCTATTCGGGCCGGTGTGGCTGCAGTGGCCGGCTGCACTTGCTCGGCTGCGTGATGGGCGCGGCTGCTGGCCTGAATACGCGGCCAGAGCAGCCATACCAGGGCTATTACCCCCACCACGGCCATTTCGCCCGCAAAAAACTTCCACAGCCGCAGCCGGAACTGGCGCTCCATAGCGTCCTTGTCCAGCTTCGCATCCAGGCGCAGCCAGGCGTCGAGCGGAAAAGGCTCCGGCTCGGGCTCAGCAGGAGCCAGCCGACGAAAGGCGTCGTCTATCTCTTCATCCGACCACATAACGCGCTTTTTCTTGGGTGGAACACTGGGCCAGCATGCTACGCAGGTGGGCGCGGGCCTTGAATAAATTCGACTTCGATGTGCCGACGGATATGTTTAGCTTTTCGGCAATTTCCTCGTGGCCAAAGCCATCAATAACGTTGAGGTTGAACACGGCGCGGTAGGCTGGTGGCAGGCGCTGCACCAGGGCCAGCAGCTCGTCGTAGCTCAGGGTGTCGAGTGGCGTGGCGCCGCCGTCGGCCTGGTTCAGAGTTACATCGTCGAGCTCCTGCTGGTGCTGGTGGCGCTCGTTGGCCCGGTAGTGGTCGATGGCCGTGTGTATCATGATGCGCTTGAGCCAGCCGCGGAAGGAGCCCGCCACGTCGTTGGGGTGGCGGCTGGCATCGAAGCGGTGCAGGTCGCGGAACACTTTCAGAAAGCCATCGTTGGCTGCTTCCATGGCCTGGTCGCGGTCGCGGGCGTAGCGCAGGCACACCGACATGGCAAAGCCATGGAACTGCCCGTACAGCCGGCGCTGAGCCAGCCGCTCCTGCCGCTGGCAGGCCTCCAGCAGCTCGGGCAGGGTAGGGGCAGAATCGGGGGGTAAGACGCGCATGGAGCGGGCAATAGTCGGGCTTCTACTTGACCACTCGGAAGGTACCGAAAAAAGGTTGCCTATAAAAAAAGCCCGGCTTGAGGCCGGGCTTTTTTCAATGAACAATGAGCAATGAACAATGCGCAGTGAGCAGCTAGAACGTCATTGTTCACTGTTCATTGCTCATTGCCTACACGGTAGCCGCGGTGTTCAGCTTGGGAGCATCGCCGGGCGTAGTGGTTACATCCTCACCTGCAGCAGCGCGCTCGCGGATTTCCTTCTTACCGTAGGTGTCGAGGATAATCGGCGTGGCGATGAACAGCGAGGAGTAGGTACCGAAGATTACCCCGATAATCATGGCGAAGGAGAACGAGCGCAGGGTCTCGCCGCCGAAGATGTAAAGCACCACTACTACCAGGAATACCGTGGTGAACGTAATCATGGTACGCGAGAAGGTCGAGTTCAGGGCCGGGTTCACCACCTGGGCGAAAGTCAGCTTGGGGTTCTCGCGCAGGTACTCGCGGATACGGTCGTAGATAACCACGGTGTCGTTCATCGAGAAGCCGATGATGGTGAGCACGGCGGCCACGAAAATCTGGTCCATCTCGTAGTTCAGGCCAAACACGCGGGCGATGGGGTAGGCGGCAATCACCAGCAGGGCATCGTGGAACAGGGCCACGACGGCAGCCATGGAGTACTGCCACTTCTCGAAGCGGAACAGTACGTACACGAAGATGCCCAGCAGCGTGAGGCCCAGCGACAGCATGGAGGTGCGCTTGATGTCGTCGGCGATGGTGGCGCCCACTTTCGAGGTCGACTTAATTTCCGGCGCATCGGCCGAGAACTTCTGCAGGCCGTTGTTGAGGGCAGTTACTACGCGGGCATCAGCGGCTACGCTTTCGTCATCGGCCAGGTAGCCGGTGGTGATACGCAGGCGGTTGGGGGCGCCAAACTGCTTTACTTCGAGGCCAGCGCCCTCGAAGGAAGGGCTGATGGCGTCGCGCACGTCCGAAGCAACCATGTCTTTGTTGAAGTCAACCACGTAAGCGCGGCCACCCATAAAGTCGACACCCAGGTTGGGCCCACCCTGTACAGCCATCAGCACGAAGCCGATGATGATGAAAACAGCCGAGAAGGTGTAGGCAATCTTGCGCTTGCCCACGATGTCGAAGTTCAGGTTCTGGAACAGGTTGCGCGAGAGGAAGGTCGAGAAGGAAATCTTGCTGGTTTCCTTGCCCTTGGTCAGCCACTCGATGATGAGGCGCGACACGAACACGGCAGCCAGGAACGAGGTCAACACGCCGATACCCAGCGTAATGGCGAAGTTCTGTACCGGACCCGTGCCGAAGAAGCCCAGAATCACGGCAATCAGCATGGTCGTCACGTTGGAGTCGAAGATAGCCGAGAACGCGCGGCTGTAGCCTTTGGCAATGGCATCCTGCAGCCCCAGGCCGTGGTTAAGCTCTTCGCGGATACGCTCGAAAATCAGCACGTTCGCATCCACCGACATGCCGATTACCAGAATCAGGCCGGCGATGCCGGGCAGGGTGAGGGCAGTACCAAACTGGGCCAGTACCCCCAGGATGAGGAAGAGGTTGAAGAGCAGCGCTACGTCGGCTACCATACCAGCCCGGCCATAGTACACGGCCATGAACAGCATGATGATTACCACACCGGCCAGCGACGAGTACAGGCCCTGGTTGATGGCTTCGCGGCCCAGCGACGGGCCTACTACGGCTTCTTCTACAATGCGCGTGGGAGCGGGCAGCTTACCGGCTTTCAGCACCTGGGCCAAGTCCTGCGCTTCTTCGATGGTGAAGTTGCCCGAGATGCTGGTGTTGCCACCGGCAATCTCGCTCTGTACCACCGGGTCGGAGTACACGTAGTCGTCGAGCACGATGGCAACCTGACGGCCGATGTTGGCAGCCGTCATCTTCTGCCAGCGGCGGGCACCCGAGGGGTTCATGCCTACGCTAACCTCGGGGCGGCCGCCCTGGTCGTAGTCCTGGCGGGCGTCCGATACCACTTCACCCGTGAGGGGGGCGGCACCGCCGTTGCGGTCTTTCTTCACCGGCACCAGGCGCAGGAACTCCTGCTTGTCGAGGGTGATGGGCTTGGCCGACCACAGCAGGCTCAGGTTGGGGGGCAGGGTGGCGCGGGCTTCGTCCGAGCGCAGCAGGGCGTTCATGCGGGCGGTGTCGCGCACGTTCACACCCAGGCCACCGGGCATGGTGAACAGGCGGGAGAGGGCGCCGCCTTTGTTAGCAGCGGCCGAGTCGGTCTTGGCTGCGGCCGTAGCCTTGTCTTTCTTGGCGAGCTGAGCAGCCAGTGAGGTCGAGTCGCCAGCGGCGGCAGTAGCAGCCGTGTCGGTTGTAGCAGCAGTGGTAGCATCGGTGTTGCCGCTGGCCTTGGCCAGGGCTTCTTTGGCGGCCAGGGCCTGGTCGAGCTGCATCAGGTAGGGGCCTACTTCGTTCTGGGCCCATACTTCCCAGAACTCCAGCTTGGCCTGGCCCTGCAGCAGCTTACGCACGCGGTCGGGGTTGTCGACGCCGGGCAGCTCAATCTGCAGGCGGCCGGTGCCTTTCACGCGCTGAATGCTGGGCTGGTTCACGCCGAACTTGTCGACGCGGGTACGCAGGATGTCGAAAGAGCGGTCGATAGCTTCTTCCACTTCCTTGTCGATGGCGCCAATCACCTTCTCATCGGTCGAGTTGATGTCGATGCCACGGCCTTTGTTGGTGGTGTTGGCGAAGATGCGGGCCAGGGGCTTGCCGGGGGCCAGCTCGCGGTACTGCTGGGCAAACAGCGCCGTGAAAGGCGTGCCCGAGTTGGTTTTCTGCAGCTGCTGGGCGCGGGAAATGGCCTGGTTGAAGGCAGGGTCTTTGGAGTTGCCGCTCATGGCGCGCACAATCTCTACCGGCGATACTTCCAGGGTTACGTGCATGCCGCCTTTCAGGTCGAGGCCCAGGCCGAGCTCGCTCTGACGCACGTCGCGGTAAGTGTAGGGGCCGAATACGGGTGCCCGCCACACCGAGTCGAGGTAGTGCTGGCGCAGCTTCTCGTCGAGCTTGCCGTTTTTGGTGGCATATGCCACCGCTTTGTCCTGTACCCCGCGCGAGACGTAGGTGAAGAACAGGAAGTAGCCGCACAGCGCCGTCACGATGACGGTCAGGGCAATGATTAGTCCTTTGTTACGCATTCTGAAAACAATTAGCAATTAGTAATGAACAATGAGCAATGCTGAACAACAACGGGCAATAAGCCAGTCACAACCAGCCGCCGGGGTACGGCAGCCAATTGTTAATTGCTCATTGTCCATTGTTAATTGTTACTAGGGGGCCTGCGGCGACAGCACCACGGCCAGCAGGCGGGTGCGGAAAACCTCGCCGGCGAATACCACGGCGCAGAGGCGCGGGGCCCGCAGGGCGCGGCGCACGGCGGGTAGCCAGGCGGAAGTAGCCGGGCGCGGCAGCCAGGCATCGGCTGCCGGAGCTACAAAGTGCTCCAGGGAAGCCGTGGCTTCCAGTAAAACCTTCTGTTTAACTACCGTAACCTTGGGCGGCGCCTCAAAGCGGGTCTGCCCCTTGGGGGCCGGCAGCCGCAGCACGCTCACCGCCCGCTGGTTCAAACCCAGCACCAGCAGCACCGAGGCCAGGAGCAGGCCAAAGCGCAAATGGGCTAAAAAGGAACGGCGGAGAAAGGGCATAATCCGGACAGAGCTACAAATATAGTCCTTTCGGGCCGTAAGGCAAGCAGGAGCGGTGTGGGTTTGATGAAGTCCGTCGGCAATGTGCCCTGCGGCCCTCTGCTCACCTCAGCGCCTCAAAGGTGTACTGGGCATCGGTCCAGAACGCATCCAGGGCTACAATACGGGGCTTGAAGAAGGATATCAGTGCCGGCCAGCTTTCCCGGTTAAAGACGTTGACGCCGCTCTGCTCCCGGTAGATGCGGGCCAGCGGCTGCCCGTGGGCATCCATGGCCTCCGGCTCCCAAATCCACTCCTCGCCCAGGGTTTCGTGCAGCAGGGTTTTCAGCTCCAGAAACTGCTCGAAGAACAGCTCCCGGATGCCCGCGTCCGGCTGCGTCATCTCAATGGCAATGGAAGCCTGCCGGTTGTCGGCCTGCATGCGGAAATACAGGTTTTTGATGCCGGTCTTGTAGTTAATCCAGTTCACCGGCCAGCCCTCGGCCGAGGGAACGGGCGTCATGTACTGCCCGAAGGTGGTCCAGAACGCCTGGCGCAGCTGCGAGGCTTCGGCTTTGGTATACACCGCTTCGTGCTTACTGGGCCTGGGCCAGCTGTTCGGCCACCTTGCCCCGCAGGAAGCCCACCAGCACTTCCAGGCCCTTGTCGAAGTGCTGGTTGTTGGGTACCACGATGTCGGCGTCGTGCTTGTAGGGCGCGATGTACTTCTCGTAGGTGGGCGCTACGTGGTGGGTGTAGCGGTAGAGCACGTCGGCCAGGTCGTAGCCCCGCTCGTCGCGGTCGCGGATGATGCGGCGGTGCAGCTTCACGTGCTCCTGGGCGTCGATGTACACCTTCAGGTCGAGCAGCTTGGCAATTTCTTCGAAGTGAAATACGAAGATGCCTTCCACCACCACAATGGGGGCCGGCCGGAACACCAGCTCCTTGGGCTTCACGGCCGCGTTGTTGAAGGTGTACTCCAGGCGGCGCACCTCTTCGCCCTGGCTGATGCGCAGCACGTCGGCCGCATAGGAAGCGGCATCGATGCTGCTGGGCAGGTCGAAGTTGTGTACGCCCTGCGAGTCAATCAGCTGATTTTCGCGGGGGTGGTAGTAGTTATCCTGCGAAATCAGGCAGATGTGCTCTTCGGGAAAAGACGACAGCAGGCGGCGCAGAAACGTAGTTTTGCCCGAGGCGCTGCCGCCGGTAATGCCAACAAGGTAGGGGTGACGCATAGGAAGGCAAAGGTAAGGCAGCGCGGGATAGGGTAGAAGGGAATAGGAAATAAGGAAAGCATTTTCCCGACCTGCGGTCTACCTATTCCTTATTCCCATTTAAAAAAGCCAGCAAGCCCGCCACAGCCCGGGCGCGGTGGCTGATTTGGTTTTTCTCGTCGCTGCTCATTTCAGCGAAGGTGCGGCCGTCGCCCTCGCGGGGCGCAAACACAGGGTCGTAGCCGAAGCCGGCGCTGCCGCTGGGCTGCTCGGTGATGTAGCCTTCTACGGCGCCTTCAAACTCGCGCAGGCTGCCATCGGCGCTGGCCAAAGCCACTACGGTGCGGAAGCGGGCCGAGCGGTCGGCCTGCCCGGCCAGCTCGCGCAGGAGCTTGGCTACGTTGTCTTCGGCCCGGCGCTGGGGCCCGGCGTAGCGGGCCGAGTATACGCCCGGCTCCCCGTTGAGGGCCGCAACCTCCAGGCCCGTGTCGTCGGCAAAGCAGCCCACCCCGTAGTGCTGGCGTACGTACTCGGCCTTTTGCCGGGCATTGCCTTCGAGGGTGTCCTGGGTTTCCGGCAGCTCCTCGCGGCAGCCAATGTCCTCCAGGCTGAGCAGCGTGAAGCCCACCGGAAGCATGGCCCGGATTTCATCCAGCTTGTGAGCGTTATTGGAGGCGAAGCAGATTTCAAGCTTCTGGTCGCTGGTTCCTGGTTGCTGGTTGTTGCTCATAGGGTAAAAAGAGACGGAAAAGGGTACAAAAAAGCCGGCTAGGGCCGGCTAAGCTAAAGGACCAGTTAAGAAACCAGAAACCAGCAACAAGAAACGAGCAACCTGAGGCAGGCTACCGGAACATGGACTTGATAGTGCCCCAGGAGCGCTGCACGGCGCTGGGCGTGCCGGCCAGAATGGTGGTGTAGCTCTGTTCGCCCCCACCGGTACTGCGCACCGTGAGACGGTAGGTGAAAGGGCCACTGGCCGAGGGGTTGGCCACAGTGCCCGCGCCGGTGACGCGGTACACGTTGGTATCCAGAAACTGGTAGCGGCGCTGACCCGTGGGCATGGTGTTGCTCACCAGGCTGAAGCTCGACTCGGAGGCGGCTTTGCGGTAGAGGTCGAAGCTGCTGACGTCGGTTTCGCTGCTTACTTCCCACTCAATCCGCACGTTGGAGCCGTCGTAAGATGCCGTAAATAGTGTAACCGTAACGGCCAGGGCAAGGGTAGTGCTCAGCAGCACCAGCAGCAAGGCCGCCGCGCCGGAGCGGCGCATCAGACGAGAGACGAGTACGGAGTATAGCACGCGCAGCAACGGCCCCTGGTGTGGGCCGGATATCAAATGTACAACCTTTTTCCCTTAGATACTAGTTGGCCCGCGAAAGTTGCCTGGCACCTGCTAAGTCGAAAATATCGGCCCGAAGGTTGGCTGTTTCGGAGCTAAGCTGTACTTTTGCAGTCCCTTCCGCAAAATCGGCAGGGTTCAACGGTAAAACAGGCCCTTCGATATGAAAAAAGACACGCACCCCGAGTATCAGGAAGTAGTATTTCAGGACACTTCCTCGGATTTTAAGTTCATCACCCGCTCCACGATGAAGCCGACCGACACCATCACGATGGAAGACGGCAAAACGTATCCGCTGGTGAAGATTGAAGTTAGCAGCGCTTCGCACCCCTTCTACACCGGCAAGAACGTGTTTATCGACACCGCTGGCCGCGTAGAGAAGTTCATGAACCGCTACAAGAAGAAGTAATTCTTTTAGTTGTCAGGGTCTAGTTGTCAGTTGTTAGGCTGACGACCAGACTTCGAGAAAGCTCCCGACAGCTCGCTGTCGGGAGCTTTTGTTTTTAAATGTGCCGAACTTTGCCGCCAGGTTTAAGACGGAAGCCAACTCCAGAATCCTGACAACTGACAACGAGCAACTGACAACCAACTTTATGCACGTCCTCCTGTTCGACGACCCGGCCATCCGGCCCCATCTGCTGCCCTTCACCTTTACCCGTCCGGTGGCGGCCCTGCGTTGTGGCATCCTCACCATTGCCGAGAAATGGCAGCAGCGCCTGGGCGCCGGCAGCGTGGGCTACCTCACCCAGCCTTACCTGCAGGCCAAGTATGCGGCCGGCCAGGTAAGCGGCCCGGCGCTGGTCGTAAACGGCGCCGTGTGCCCCGACGAGCTACTGGCCCGGCAGGTGCAGGCCCTGGCCCCCGGCGAAGGACTCTACGACGGCGAGCTGCTGGTGGCCGCCCACCTGGCCGACGCCAGCCTGGTGGCCGAGCTCATTCAGGATGGCCTCAGCAACACCCGGGAAGTAGCCGAGCCGGTTACCGTTATCAGCCGGCCCTGGCACCTGTTTCTGAACAACGGCGCCGAAATCCGCCGCGACTTTGCCCTGCTCACCGCCGGCCGTACATCCCAGCCCGTGGGCGACGCCCACACCATCGTGTACGGCGCCGAGAACATCTTTATCGAGGAAGGCGTGAAAATCCGGGCGGCTATTCTCAACGCCGAGGATGGCCCCATCTACCTGGGCAAGAATTCTCAGGTGCACGAGGGCGCCATCATCAAAGGGCCGCTGGCTTTGTGCGAAGGCTCCCACATCAACGCCGGCGCCAAGATGCGCGGCGACAACACCGTGGGGCCGCACAGCAAGGTAGGCGGCGAGGTAGGCAACAGCATTCTGCTGGGCTACAGCAACAAGGGACACGACGGCTACCTGGGCAACTCCGTTATTGGCGAATGGTGCAACCTGGGGGCCGACACCAACACCTCCAACCTGAAAAACAACTACGCCCCCGTCAAAATCTGGAGCCACGTCGCCGGTCGCTTCGTGGATACCGGCCAGCAGTTCTGCGGCCTGATGATGGGCGACCACAGCAAGTGCGGCATCAACACCATGTTCAACACCGGCACGGTGGTGGGCGTGGGGGCCAACATCTTCGGCGCCGGTTTCCCGCGCACCTTCATTCCTTCGTTCAGCTGGGGCGGCTCGGCCGGCTTCGAAACTTTTAAGCTGCCCAAAGTAGCCGAGGTGGCCGAGCGGGTAATGGCCCGCCGCCACCTGGCGTATGATGAGGTAGAGCAGGGCATCATGCAGGAGGTGTTTGAAGCAACGAGTAAGGACCGGATTTGGGAGAAGGCCCAATAGCTGCTATGAAGCCCTTTCTGGTCAAAAAGCTGCGGATTAAGGAGTGGGACGAGGCCGTCTCGGGTCTGTGGCTGGCTGAAAATGAGGAATGGGTATTACTGCGACGCCTTTACGATTACCGGCCTGACGGCTACGTGCTGGTAGCCAAAAGCTATATTGAGTCAGATACCAAAAGCCGCTCTGAGGCTCAAACCGCCCGCGTGTTAAAGCTGAAAGGCATTGACAACGCGGTGCCGGAAGGATTCATGTTTGGGAACGTGGTACAGATGTTTCAGTGTATTCAGCAGCAGTACCAACTGTTCCAGTTTCAGGACGAGGAAGACAGCAGCTTTTGTGGACAGCTTCGTGATTATGATGAAACTGGGTTTCGGATAAACAGCCTCTCACCCCGTGCCGAGCTGGACCTGGATTACGACCTCTGGTTTCGGTTTAATGAGTTGGTAACAATTGATTTTGAGAACGATTATCTGGCCTCGCTGGCGTTGCTGTGGCAGGACAAGGCTCGGCGCAAGTGGAAAATCAACCAGCGCATCCAATCAAACTAAGCCACAGCGAGAGGTTTCTCTACAAATCGTATCATGCTCTTCTCATCCATTCCCGGTCAGGCTGCTGTGAAGCAGGTGCTGCGCCAGTCGGTGCAGCGCCAGCACGTGGCGCACGCCCAGCTGTTTCGCGGCAGCGAGGGCGGGGCGGCCCTGGCCCTGGCCCTGGCCTACGCCCAGTACCTGAACTGCGAGGAGCGGCCCGCCGATGCCGCCGACAGCTGCGGGCACTGCCCGGCCTGCACCAAGATTGAAAAGCTGGCTCACCCCGACCTGAACTTCATTGTGCCGGTGACCACCACCAAAGCGGTGGCCAAGGACGCCACCAGCAGCAAGTTCATGGCCGACTGGCGCAGCTTCGTGCTCGCCAACCCTTACCAGGGCCTCAACGACTGGATGCAGCACATCGGGGCCGAGAACAAGCAGGGTAGCATCTCCAAGGAAGAAGCCGGGCAGCTGCTGCGCCTGGTGAGCCTCAAGGCCTTCGAGGCCCGCTTTAAAATCGTCATCATCTGGCTGCCCGAGCTCATGCACCCGGCTGCGGCCAATGCCGTGCTCAAGCTGCTGGAAGAGCCACCACCCGCCACCATCTTCCTGCTGGTGAGCCACGCGCCCGAGCAGCTGCTGCCCACCATCATCAGCCGGGTGCAGCCGGTGGTGGTGCGCCCCTTTTCCGAGAACGATATCACGGCCTATCTGCACGAGCAGCACCAGGTGCCCGAGGTGAAAGCCCGGCAGGTGGCCCAGCTGGCCGAGGGCAGCCTGGGCGCTGCCCTGGCCTCGCGGGAGCAGAGCGCCGACCACGACTACTTCACCTTTTTCGTGGCCTGGATGCGCCTGTGCTTCAGCTATGGCAGCAAGGCCGCCGACATTCTTAAGCAAAGCGAGGAGTTTCAGAAGCTGGGCCGTGAAAACCAGAAGGAGCTGCTGAGCTACTCGCTGGGCCTGCTGCGCAAGGTATTGCTGTTCGGCATCGACCCGAAGTTCGTGCCCCACCTGGCGGCGGGAGAGCAGCAGTTCATCACTGGCTTCGCCCGCTTCGTAACGCCTCGCAACGCCGACCTGCTCACCAAGGAACTGACTGATGCCCACTACCACATCGAGCGCAACGCCAATCCCCGCATGGTGTTCGTCGACAGCTCCCTGCGTATAGGCGTGTTTTTAAGAATGAATTAAGGCTTAGTTGTCAGTTGTTCGTTGTCAGTTGTCAGCCCGTTCTGACCAAGCTGATTCCAGAACAACCCTGACAACGAACAACTGACAACTGACAACTACCCTATGACTATCCGCCTTGCTACCCGCAGCAGCCGCCTGGCCATGTGGCAAACCGAGCACGTAGCCGGCCTGCTGACTCAGGCGGGCTTTGCCACCGAGATTGTGCCCATGCAAACCACCGGCGACATCGTGCAGGACCGTTCCCTGGCCAAAATCGGGTCCAAGGGCGTGTTTACCGAAGAGCTGGAGCAAAGCCTGCGCCGCGGCGAATCCCACCTGGCCGTACACTCGGCCAAAGACGTGCAAAGCAGCATTCCAGCCGACCTGGAGCTGCTGGCCTTCCTGGAGCGCGAGCAGGTAAACGACGTGGTGCTGAGCTTCGACGAAGACTTCTCCCTCGACAGGCCGGGCATTGTGCTGGGCACCAGCAGCACGCGCCGCAAGGCCCAGCTGCGCCGCTTTTATCCCAACGCAAGCACTGCCGAGGCCCGTGGCAACCTGCAGACCCGCCTGCGCAAGCTGGAAGAAGGCCAGTTTGATGCCCTGGTGCTGGCGTATGCCGGCGTGCACCGCATGGGCTACGAGCATCTGGTGCGCTACGAGCTGCCTACGGGCCAGTTTGTGCCGGCCACCGGGCAGGGCAGCATCGCCATTGAGTGCGCCGCCAGCCTGGATGCCGACCTCAAGACCCGCTTGAAAGCGGTGCTCGACCACCCCGCCACCCACACCTGCCTGCTGGCCGAGCGGGCCTTCCTGCACACCATGGAAGGCGGCTGCAGCATTCCTTCCTTTGCCCTGGCCACGCTGAGCGAGCGTGGACAGGTGCGCCTGCACGGCGGCCTCATTAGCCTCGACGGAGAGGAATATGTGGAGGAAATACAGACGGCAGACAGTCCGGCAGGCGCCTGGCAGCTGGGCACCCGCGTGGCCGAGGCCGTACTGGCCCGCGGCGGCCGGCAGATTCTGGACAGCATCCGCTCCGGGCGGGCGTAGCGCCTGAGACGAGCCAGCCGCCCGCGTATTCCCGTATTTTTGCGCTGAATTCAACTCTTGTTTACTGCTTATAATGCTCCATTATCGTCGTTTTATCTCCGGCATCCTGTCAGCTGCCGCCCTTATGCTGGTAAGCCAGGCTACCCTGGCGCAGTCGGCGGAAGCACCGGTCGCCGAAAAGCAAGCCAAGGTTAAAAAGGTAAAGGTCAGCGGCAAGGATGAGGTGGTGACTATCATCACCACCTACGGCGACATTCGCCTGATTCTGTTTCAGGACACGCCCCTGCACCGCGCCAACTTCCTCGAGAAAGCCAGCAGCGGCTTTTACAACGGCACCACGTTTCACCGCGTGATTCAGGACTTCATGATTCAGGGGGGCGACGCCAACTCCAAAGACGCTGACCCCAGCAACGACGGCATGGGCCAGCCCAACGAGACCACCATCCCGGCCGAGTTCAGCGCCGGCCACAAGCACGACTACGGCGCCCTGGCGGCTGCCCGGCAGGGCGACTTTGCCAACCCGCAGAAGGCCAGCAGCAACTCACAGTTCTACCTGGTGCAAAACCGCAACGGCACGCACTTCCTCGACGGTCAGTACACCGTGTATGGTCAGGCAATTCAAGGGCTGGATGTAATTGACAAAATTGCCAAGGTCACGAAAGACGGCCGCGACCGGCCCACTACCGACGTGAAAATGACCATGAAGGTGGAAAAGCTGAAGAAAAAGAAAATCACCAAGCTCTATGGGTATAAGTATTAGCTAGGGAAAGGGGATAGGGTGGTAGTATCCCTTATCCCTTTCCCTTCAACCCTATACCTTTTCCCCTCCTTAAGCGAAGCGTATATGAAGGTGCTGGTGACGGGCTCGAATGGCTTGCTGGGGCAGAAGCTGGTGCAGCGGCTGCAGCAACTGCCGGGTGTGGAGCTGGTTGCTACCTCCCGGGGGGCCAACAAGCTCGCCGGGCTTTATCCCGGCCTGCGCTTTGTGCCGCTGGATGTAACCGATGCCGGGCTGGTGGAGCAGGTGCTGGCCGACGAGCAGCCCACGCATCTTATTCACACGGCTGCTATGACCCAGGTAGATGAGTGCGAGCTAAATCAGGAAGCCTGCTGGCTGCAAAACGTGACAGCCGTGGAGCATCTGGTGGCGGCCTGCGCACAACGCGGCGTTCACCTGACTCACCTGAGCACCGACTTCATTTTCAGCGGCAAGGAGGGACCCCTGCGCGAAGATGCCCGCCCCGAACCGGTTAACTTTTACGGTCAGAGCAAGCTGGCAGCCGAGCAGTGCGTGCAGGCCAGCCCGGGGCCCTGGGCCATAGCTCGCACTGTGCTGGTGTATGGCGTGGCCCACGACTACGGCCGTACCAACATCGTAACCTGGGTGCGCGACTCGCTGCGGGCCGGGAAAGCCATTAAGGTGGTCGACGACCAGCTGCGCACGCCTACCCTGGCCGAAGACCTGGCCGAGGGGTGCTGGCTGCTGGCACGGCACCGTGCCCAGGGCATCTACCACATCAGCGGCGAGGAGATGCTTACCCCCTACGGCATGGCGCTGCGCGTTGCCGACTACTTTGGGCTGGATAAAGGCCTCATTGAGCGCGTGGACAGCAGCACGTTCAGCCAGCCGGCCCGGCGGCCCCTGCGCACGGGCTTTATCCCGGAAAAGGCCCGGCGTGAGCTGGGCTATGTGCCGCATGGCTTCGAGCAGGGCATTGCCATGGTGGCTGAGCAGAGCAGGCAAGGCAGCTAAAGCATGTGCCAGGGCAGGGGATAGATTCAGAAGTGGATAGTCAAAGGTTAAAAACAAATGAGTCTGTGCGTTAACCTGCGGATTCTTCCCAAAGCATACTTCATTCAGAGGACCGCTGCAAGCCCGGTGCGGCGTGCTGCCGGGTAAAAAATAAAAAGCCCGCCGGGGTAGCGGCGGGCTTGCTCAGCGGGGTAGACGAAGAGCTTTACTTCCTCACGGGTATTGGGTAGAATACGCTACTGGATAGCCACTTGTATGGTAGACGCAGCATCCAGAAAGCGGCAGGAAGTACTTTGTGTGGCCTTATATTCCACTGCTGGACCACATTCCTACTGACTGCTCCCGGCTAGCTTCGCGACTGGTAGTGCAGCGCGACTTCCCCCAAAGCGCGTGGGTCTGCACTACCAGTCGGCGAAGCATAGCCTAACTCAAGCTACCATGCGGGCCCGTTTGGCCTGCATTCCGGTTGTTGCTTTTTGGTCCACGTAAGACACAATAAGCAAATTCGTTACAAATCGGCGAGAGCCGCGGAAGTAGCTGCTTGAATTAAGGTGCGTCCCGAAATCGATACAATATTAAAGCGGTCAATAGCCCTGGGAAAGGAAAGACTAGCTATAAATGTGACATATGCTCAGCCAATTTTTCTGTTTACAATGTTCAAGCAAAAATTAATAAAATCTAGTCTGCAATGCTTTGCCTTGATGAAATGGGCTTTACAAGCAACTTGTAGGGGATTAGACTTTGCATTTTTTCTTCTGTATGTGACAGTAAGCAGCGACTGATGATGTAGCTTTACTTAAAGCTCAGAAGAAATCAACGGGCCAATTGCCGCCGGGCAATGACCTTCAGAGATAGTAAAGTAGCGGCCAGCGGGAGAGCAGGCAAAGCCACCAGCCACCAGGCTTCAGGCGCCAGACGGGCTGAGCTGAGCATGCGGCCCCAGCTGGGAGTGGTAGGCGCAAAGCCAATGCCTAAGAAGGAAAGTGTGTTTTCCATTCCTACCAGTGCTGCAATGCTAAGCGGCAGCGCCGCCCGCAGTACCTGAGCAGCATGGGGCAGCGCATGCCGCCACCAGACCCGGAAAGCGGGCAAGCCAAGGCTATGCGCTGCCTCAACAAAAGAAAGCGCGCTGACCCGCAGCATCTCCGCCCGAACCAGCCGGGCGGTGTCGGGCCAGGTCGTGAGAACCAGCAGCGCCAGCAAGGCTGCAGGTGGGAGGCCCAGGCTGCCTACCGCCAGCACCAGCACCAGCCGGGGCACCGTGCCTAGCAGGGCTGCCGTGCCCAGTAACAGGGCATCGAGGGGTAAAGACAAAGCCGGCATACGAGTACGCAGCCGAGGAAAGGCGTACAGCAGAAGTAGCCCCAGGCCGGCTAATACAGTCAAGGCTTGTCCGATTTGGAAGTAAGGCAGGGCCAGGGCCCACCAGGCTGCCCCCAGACAGAGCAACAGCAACGGCAACGGCCAAGGCATATCGTTGCGCCAAAAACCGGCTGCTCCTCCTGCTAAGGTGCCCAAAGCAGCGGCCAACAGCGCCGCTGGCAAGGTGAAAAGCACTGCTGTGCGGGCCCCAAAAAGCAGGTTAGCCAGCACATCGCGCCCCTGGGCATCGGTGCCCAGCCAGTGCGGGCTGTCCAGGCCGGGCGGCAGGGCAGGCCGGGCCAGGTCGGGCGTGGCGGGCGCAAAAGGCAGGGGCAGGAAAGGAGCCAGCAGGCCCAGGGCTACTACTATCCCCAGCCACAGCAGCGCCAGCTTTTTCGGCCACGGCCAATTCCTTAGCGCTGCCATCGGATGCGAGGGTCGGTTTGAGCATACAGCACGTCGGCGAGCAAAAGCGCCAGGAGGCGGGACGCCCCGGTAATCGCCAGGGCCCCCACCAGCACGGGGTAGTCGCGGGTAGTGGCCGCCGTGACCAGCAGGCGCCCCATGCCCGGGATGGCAAAGATGACCTCCACTACCACAGCTCCGGCAAAAAGGGCCGGCAGCAGTCCAGTAAACTGCGTAAGCAGGGGCAGCAGCGCATTCCGGAGCGCATGCCGGTTCACTACCAGGGCGGTGCTCAGGCCTTTGGCCCGGGCCGTGAGCACATAGGGCAGCCGCAGCTCCTGGGAAATGGCCTGCTCCAGCTGCAGCGTCAGCGCAGGGAGGGCTGTGAGCACCAGGCTCGCCACTGGCAGCACTGCCCGGGCGAGGCCGGAGCCGGTTAGCCCCGGGTTGGTACCGCCAGCTACCGGCGACTCGTACACTGGGAACCAGTCGAGCCAGGCCGGATTCGCAAAAAGCAGCAATAAGGCCATGGCTACCACAAACAGGGGCGGGGCCTGCAAAGCCGTAAGTAGCAGCTGAATTACGCGGCTGTAAGCCGGGCGCCCTGCTGCCAGCCACCGCGCCAGCAGCAGGGCGCCCAAAGTGGTAAGCACAATCGCGGCGCCGGTGAGGGGCAGGGTGTGCGCAAGCGCCTGCCCGATTCGCTCGCTTACCGGCTGGCCGGTACGGATAGAGTAACCCAAGCGGCCCCGCAGCACTTCCCCCGCCCAGCGGTGGTACTGATTGTGCGTGCCGTGCCATTGCCAGCGGGCGGGAGCAGCGCGGGGCAGGGCGGGGCGGCTCACATAAAACAAGGGCAGGTCCAGGCCCAGGCGCTGCCGGTAGGCGTACCGGGCCTGCTGCCGGGCTGCCGGGCGGAGACCTGGGCTGGCAGTGGCGGGGTCGGCAGTATCGGGCAAGGCCAGCTGTTCGGCGCCGGGCCCCAGGTGGCTGAGCAGAAAAACCGCGGAGGCCAGCAGCCAGATGCCTGCCACAGTCTGCGCCAGGCGCCCTAGTAACCACCTGCTCATGAGCCTATGGGGCCGTGGCCGACGGAGAAGTGCGGCGGATGGTAGTTGCCATATAGCCCGGCTTCAGCCCCGACACATGCAATCCGGTAAGGTCGCGGCTGGCCACTACCCGGGTGGGCAGGAAAAAAAGCGGAACCAGGGGCATGTCGTCCTGCAGCCGGGCCTGGAACCTGCGCAGCAGCATGGCCTTTTGTGCCGGGGTTTCTGCGCGGGCCACCGCTTCAATAAGCTGGTCGCTGGCCGGTGTGCCGTAGCCGGTCATGTTGCCCTGGCCTACAGACTCCGAGTGCAGGATAGGCGCAAAGTTGAACACAAAAGGGTTGCCCTTGAGCGTGCGCACATACAGGTCGAAGTCGCCGCTGTGCAGGGCCGGGTTAAGCAGGGAGGCTTCCGTAGGCTGCAGCACTACGGGAATCCCGAGCTGGGCAGCGGCGGCCCTGAATTGCAGGGCAGCGGTTTCGAACGTGGCTTCGTCGGAGCGGTAGCGCAGCTTCAGCTGCAGCAGCTGAGGCTTGGCACCTCGCCGCATCCTTTGCCACCCACCGGCGGGCTGCCGCTGCCAGCCGGCAGCTTGCAGCAGCTGCCCGGCCGCCTTGGGGTCGAAGGGTGTTAAAGGCAGGCTGTCGTTGTAATTGGCCCGGTCGGCGGGACTTATCAAGCCAACCGTACGGGTGCCGGTGCCCAGCTGCGTGGCCGCCAGCAGGCCGGCCGCATCAAACAGGCGGCTCAGCGCCCGGCGGGTGGCCGGGTCGGCAAGCGCGGGGCGGCGGGTGTTAAAGCCCGCGGTTACGACGTCGTAGGAGGGCGCCGAGTAAAACGCCAGCTTTTCCCGTAGGCTGGCCATGCGCTGCAGGCGTTGAAATTCCCGGGCCGGCACTGCGGCGTAAAGGTCGACTTCGCCGCGCTGCAGGGCCAGCGAGGCGGTGGCGTCGTCGGGAATAATAGCGTATTCGAGCTGCGGCGGATAGGCACTCAGCATCTCGGGCCAGGGCTGTATCTGGTCGGCCCACCAGTTGGGCTTGCGCTTAAAGTGCAGATACTGGTCTTTTTCCCAGCTCACCAGGTCATAGGGCCCACAGCCGGCTATATAGCCCGGGCCTGGCTTCTGGAATACGGCCTGGTAGCGCCGGGCAAAGCCGGCGAGCATGGAATCGGCGGGAGCCGATGCGGGCCGGTTCTGCAGCTGCGTTAGCGACAGCGCCCTGAGCCGGTGCTCCGGGTCTAGCGACGCCTCGGAAAGCACCGGAAAGTCGCCGGCTCTTTTGGCCAGCTCCGGGGACTGCCCCCGGCACACCAGGGTAAAGCGACGAGGGTCGGCATCGTCCAGACGAAGCGCCTCAATAAAGGCAAACTGCAGCCGTGCACCTTCGTTGGGTAGCCCCGGGCAAAACATGAGCTTCAGGGTGAAGTCTATGTCCTGGGCCAGTACCGGCTGGCCATCGTCCCAGCGGGCCTGCGGCCGTAGGCGGAAGCTTAGCCGGGTCAGCGAGTCGCCTACGGGCGTAACCGTTGGGAACGCCTCTACCAGTAGCGGTACGACTTTGTCTTGCAGCAAATCATATTGCAGCAGTCCGCAGTAGAGCAGGTTGGCGGCGTCGGAAGCCTGCTGATTGGGAAGTACCAGCGGGTCCAGGTTTTCGGGGTCGTGCGACCAGCGGATGCGAATGGGGCGCGAGGCTTCGGGGTGAGAACGGCAGCCCGTTGACGACAGCGCTGCTGCAATGGCCAGCACCAGCGAAGCCCAAAGACAATACTTCATGCAGGGGATGTATGCACCTTCCAGGTGGGTAGGCCGGCAAGGTAAGCAGCGAAATGGAAAGCCCGCCAGGCTTAGTTGCCGCCAGTACCAGTGCCAGTGCCGGTTCCAGTGCGCGGGGCATCATTTCCCCAGCTGTTTGTGCCATTCCCGGTTTCTGCAGCCGTAGTTGTTGTGGTCGTAGTAGTGGAGCTAGTCTGGCTCTGGGTAGCCGAATTCAGGGTGCTGGAGCCGCTGATAGCTGCCAGCTGGAGCAGTGCGATGGTAACGAGTTCAAGCATGACCTTAGGGTTTAAATATTTGTGTTTGAGGAGTTAACAACACAAATCTGAGGTCCGCCAATTGCGAATGAAAGGAAACTCTTACGGTAAACGTGACTTAAATTATCCTGAGAAAAATTTTTGTCTTACTCAGTGGAATGAAATTTACCGCGCTTAAAGCTTAATTAGTGCATCTAAGCAGCGGGTTTACTAGCAGATAAAATAAAATTTTGTGACTTCATCTGTCTGATGTGGGCAGAATAATGCACCTTACAAAGGTGCTGGGGCATACGCCAGAGCAGAAAGGAAAAACCTGTGTTATTTGTGACATTAGATTTAGCCGTGGTAGGCTCAGGTAATTGTTGTTTCAGGCGCTTTTTTGAGGTTTCTATATGGATGAAATTGCCAACCTTGCTCGTATTGTGACATTACGCCGGGCTTCTTCTCCTCCTCTATTGAACCTGGACGAGGCCAAGCCCAGCAAAGAAGTACAGCTGGTAAACGCGCTGGTGAAGACCACCGGCGTGACGCAGCAGCAGCTGGTGCGCGAGCTGTACGGCAGCACCGGCAGCGCCAATGCCGTGGCGTTCCGCAAGCTTCGCTCGCGGGTGCAGACCAAGCTGCTCAATCACCTGTTTTTTCTCGACCACAGCGACCCGCGGCATATCGTGACCCGGCGCTACGAGATGCAGGTGCTGGGGCTGTTTCATCAGGTGAGTGCCCTGTACGCCGAAGGCGAGTACGTGCTGTCGGCCCGCCTGCTGCGCAAGTGCCTGCGCCTGGCCGAAGAAGGCGAGTTTACCTGGTATAGCCTGCAGGCCGCCAGGACCCTGCGGGCCATTTATGCCGACCAGGGGCAGGCGGCCAGCTACCGGGCCATTGAAAAGAAGCTGGCCAAGCTGCAGCAGCAGCTGGGCTGGGAGGAAGAGGTTGAGCGGCTGAATGCGGAAGTCAAGCTTCTTTTCGTGAGCACAGTGGCTTCGCGCCGGGCTAATATGGCCAAGCTGCCGGCTTACATCAAGCAGATTGAGGACCTGCACCGACGGGCCCGCTCCTATAACACCTTTTTTCCGCTCTACCGTTTGCGGCTGGCGCAGGAAGAGGCCGTTGGCAACTACTCTGAGATTATCAACATCACCACCGACGCGGCCCGGCGCCTGCAGCAAGGCAAGCTGAATGAAAGACGCTTCGACAAGCGGTTCAACAATTTCATGAGCGTTTATGCCCACCTGCGCGGCGGGCAGGCCGTGCGGGGCCTGAAGCTGGCCGAGGTATACGCCCGCGACTTCCACCACTCTTCTACCAACTGGTTTTATTTCCACGAGCACTACCTGCTGCTGGCCCTGCACGCCGGGCAGTACGAGCGGGCCCAGCGCATTCTGCAAACGGTAAGCAAAAACCAGTCTTACCCCAAGCAGCGGCCGGCTGCCCAGCAGCGCTGGGAGCTGTTCCGGGCCTACGTGGAGTTTTTGCAGCCCACGCCGGCCGCGCCGCTGAAAGCCCGCAGCATTGCCCAATGGGCGTTGATGATACCTGAGTACAACCGCGATAAGCGGGGGCACAACGTGGCCATTCTGGTGCTGCAGATGCTCTATTACCTGCGCCAGCGTGACCTGGACGCCGTGCTGGTGCGCATGGAGCGCCTGCGCAAGTACCAGCAGCGCCACCTGCGGGAAGCCGCTACCCTGCGTAGCCGGCTGTTTCTGCGCCTGCTGGCGCTGGTGGTGGAGAAAGACTTTGACGCGGACGAGTGCGCCGAAAAAGGGCAGAACATTCTGGCCAAGCTGCGCGCCGCCCCCCAGCCGGGCGAAGCCTACGCCCAGATTGAGATTATCCCGTATGAAAACCTGTGGGCTATCACGCTGCAACTCTTGCGCAATGGGCCCCGCATGGCAGCCCGGCAGCAGGCGTAGAACCGGTAGTGCTGGCCGGGCTGCTTAGCCGCAGGACGCTTGGCTACGCTGGCAGCAAGACCAAGCCCGCCGCAGCGGTTACTGTCTGAGCTATGGCGGGTTGCGCTGCCGCCCGCGCTTCAGCGGTGTTGGAGATAATAAGCAGAGCCACCAGTAGCGTTAGTAGCAGCAGGCCCAGGCGCCGGGCAGGAGTAGCGGATAAGAACAGCTTCATAACAGCAGGGGCGGGCATGGGCCAGCCGATAACGCCCGCAAAGCTGGCATGCTGAGCCGTCTGATGCTGGAAAATACGGCCATTGCCGCGGGCTGCTATGCGAACAATGGGCAGCGCCCGGCGAACGAAAACACCTGGTGCCAAAAACACTGCGCCCGCACTGGCCGCGTACCTTACTTCGCTACCACCTTAAACTCGGTGCGGCGGTTAAGCTGGCGGCCGGCCTTGCTCGTGTTGGGCACCACGGGCTTGGTGTCGCCGTAGCCCACGGCACTGAGGCGGTCGGCGCCGATGCCATGCTGGGTGAGGTAGGTCACCACGGCCTGGGCCCGGCGCTGGCTCAGGTCCTGGTTCATGGCGGGCTTGCCCACGTTGTCGGTGTGGCCGTCCATCTCCAGCTTCAGGGCGGGGTTTTCTGCCATCAGCTTCTGCAGGCGCTCGAGCTCGGAGGTGCTTTCCGGCCGCAGGGTGGCCTTGCCGGTGTCGAAGAAGATATTGCGCAGCACTACGGTGGCGCCCACTTCCAGCTTTTTCAGAGGTATATCCTTCACCACTTCGGCATAGGCAGCGGTGGTGGGCAGGTCAAAGTTTTCGGAGTGGAACAGGTAGCCGTCCTGCCGCACCACAATGCCGTAGTTAGTGCCCGAGGGCAGGCTTACCAGGTACTTGCCGGAAGTGGCGTTGCTGCGGAAGGTAGCAATGCTCTGGCCGGTTACGTTGTCGATGACGTCGATGCCGGCTTCAATGGGCTGTTTGGTGTTGTTGTCGGTAATGGTGCCCTTCAGGATGGTTACCTTGGCCACGGCTACTTCCACGGCCGGGGCCAGCACGGACTGCTTCACCGGCTGCAGGCGCGAGGCCAGCAGCTGGTCTTCCTGGCTGAGCAGGGGCTGCTTTTCCGGGCCCAGGAAGGTGACCCGGTAAATGTCCTTGCCGCCCAGCCCGCCGGGGCGGTCGCTGGAATAGTAGCCGTAGCGCCCCGAGGCCGAAGTCACGAAAAACACGTCGTCGTCGGGGGTGTTGATGGGCCAGCCCAGGTTTTCGGGCTCGCTCCATTTGCCGTCTTCAAACACGGCCTTGAAGATGTCGTAGCCGCCCATGGAGTTGTGGCCTTCCGAGGAGAAGTACATGGTTTTGCCGTCGGGCATCATGAACACGCCTTCTTCGCCGTAAGGCGTGTTGATTTGCGGACCCAGGTTCTGGGCGGGCCCGCGGCCCTCAATCTCCACTTTGTAGATGTCGCGCCCGCCGCGTCCGCCTTCGGGCTTGTCGCTCACAAAGTACAGGAAGCGGCCGTCGGGCGAGTAAGTGGCCGACGACTCGTGGAAGCGCGTGTTGATGCGGGAGCCCAGGTTCAGGGGCTTGCTCCAGCTGTTGCCTTTGAGGTTGGATTCGTTGAGGTCGCCGCCGTTATTTTCCACATATACCAGCATGCGCTGCCCATCGGGGGCCAGGCCTACGGTGGCGTCGTGGCCGTCGGTGTTCACGGGGCTGCCCAGGTTTTTGGCCGGCGTCCAAGCCTTGCCTTTGCGGGTGGCCTGGTAGATGTCTTCAAAGTAGCCGTCGCCGTCCGGGTCTTTTTTGGCTTTGGCATCGGCGGGGCGGCGGGAGGTAATCAGGATAACCGACTCGTCGGCCGATACCACGGGCCCGTAGTCGGAATAAGGAGAATTGATTTCCGGCCCTACGTTGTCGATAAACGCGCGCACGGGGTTTTTCATCAGCTGCTCGCCGTTTTTGCATTCCCGAATGTGGCGGGCCAGGTCGTTGCTGGTCACGGCCAGGTCGTCGCTGCCCTTGGTGCCGGCCACGGGCTTGGCTTCCTGGTACTCCCGGATGGCTTCGGCCCACTTGCCATTGAGGTGGTAGGCCCGGGCCAGCAGGTAGTGCAGGCGGGTGTCGGCCGTGGGGTCGAGGCGGGCGGCTTTCTGCAGGTAGGGCAGGGCCTGGGTTTTGGTGAGTGAGTTGAGGTAGCAGTCGCCAATCTTCACATTCAGCGCCGCGTTGTCGGGGTTGAACTTATGGGCTTCCAGGTAGCTGGTGAGGGCCGTGCCGTAGCGGGGCGGGTCGGCCAGGTAGGCTTCGTCGCCATCCTTCAGGGCCCGCTGGGCTGCTTTAAGCCCTTCTTTGTTGCCAGCAAAGTTGTCTTTGGTAAAAGCCACGCTCTGGGCAGACGCACCAAGCACGGTGCCACTCAACAGCAGGGTCAGCAGAAGGCGGATGAAAGAAGGCATAGCTAAAGGGAAGGAATAGAGGGCCGCGCCCGGATGGTAGTAGGGAGCCGTGGGCTTACTTGTCGTCGTCTTTGTCGCTGGCCTCACCTGCGCAGCCGGCGGCGGCGGCGTAGTTATTGCCGGCATCGATGCCCAGCGCGGCGGCTTTACGCCAGTCTTCGCAGGCCTCCTCGGCTTTGCGCAGCATTTCGCGAGCATGGCCGCGGTTGAAGTATGCCTCGGCATACTGGGGGTTAAGCTTAATGGCTTCGCTGGCATCCGACTCGGCTTTTTCGAACTTCTCCTGCTTGAGGAAGGCCGCCGCGCGGTTGTTCCAGGCGAAGGCATACTTGGGGTTGAGCAGAATGGCCTGGTTGAAGTCGGAGATGGCGCCGGCGTAGTCCTTGTTTTCAAAGCGGGCGCTGCCCCGGTTGTTAAAAGCCAGGGCATTATCGGCTTTTTTGTCGAGGTAGGCGTCGTAATCCTTCAGGGCCTCCGGCAGCTTTCCGGTGCGGCGCAGGGCCGCAGCGCGGTTCAGCAGAGCCGGCAGCAGGCTGGGGTCCAGGGTCAGGGCCTTGGCGTAGTCCTGGGCGGCCGCGGCGTAGTTGGAAAGCTTGGTGTTGGCGCTGGCGCGGTCGTGGTAGGCGTAGGCATAGCTGGGGTCGGCCTTGATGGCGCCGTCGAAGTCGTCGCGGGCCTGCTGGTATTCCCCTTTTTCGAAGCGGATGATGCCGCGGTTGTACCAGGCGGGGGCGTAGTTAGGCTGGTTTTTCACCGCTTCGGAGTAGTCCTGCTCGGCCCCGTCGAGCTGCTTGAGGGCTTCGCGCACCTGCCCGCGGCCAAAGTAGCTGGTGTAGCTGGTGGGCTCCAGCTTAATGGCCTGGTCGAAGTCGACCATGGCCTGGTCGTACTCCTGCAGCTCGTAGCGGGTGGCGCCGCGGTTGGAATAGGCCGCGGCGAAGTCGGGCTTGGCGGCAATGGCCTGGCTGAAGCTGGCCAGGGCGGCCGGGTAGTTCTTGCTGTTGAAGCTGCTGAGGCCGCTGTTGTAGGCTTTCTCGGCCAGCTGCTGGCCGGGGAGGTTCTTGGCCCGTACCGAGTCGACCTGTGCCTGGCTGACCGTTGGCAGAGCCCCTAATAGCAGTAATAAGGCGAGCGTAAACAGTTTCAGTTGCATAATAATCGGAATAGGTACAGGTAGTACACCTTACCGTGCGAAGTTATTGGATTTGAAGCGCCGGCGCAATTCGGAAGGCAAAATCGATAGCCAACGCGCCCCCGTTTTGCCGCCGCAATGGACGAGAAACTGGGTGGCCGGGCCGTGGTGCCCTGGGTGTCAGGCCGGGTAAAAGCGGGCGGTACGCGGCGCTCAATCAAGGCAGCGCTGCCGACGGGTTTTTAATTTTAACGGGAAGGCCAGTGGCCGGAGGCGGGCCGGGAGAAGTGGGGAAGGGGAGAAGCCCCGAGGCATGCCCCGAGCTCAATTTGCTAGCTTTGCTGACTACCTCCTTTAAAGGAAGGCCTTTCTCCCTTGGTGAAGTACTTAATAACTCTGTATTGCCTCGTAATGAGCATGTTGCCGGCCTGCGTAGAAGCCAGGGCCGCCTCTGCCGATAGCTTGTTGAGGGAGCTGAACGAAGCCCTGGCCCACAAGCCGGAATACGATGCGCAGCGCTTGAGCCGCATTGCGCGGCTCACCGCCGACTTCAGGGCACCCAAAGCAAGCCCCAATGCCAGGTTCAACCTGGGGCTGCGAATCTATGATGAGTACAAGGCGTTTAAGTACGATTCGGCTTTCGTGTACTGCCAGCGGCTCGCCCGCCTGGCCGAGCAGCTAGGCGACCCGCAGAAGAAGGAGCTCACCCGGCTGAAGCTGGCATTTGTGCTGCTCTCGTCGGGTATGTTCAAGGAAACCTTCGACGTGCTGGAGCGCCTCAACCCGCGCCAGCTGGCTCCCGCCGACCGGGGCAGCTTTTACTTCCTGCAGGCGCGTGCCTACAACGACCTTGGCGCCTTCAATGCCGACCGGACTTACCGCCCGGCTTACTACCAGAAGGCGCTGGCATTTGCCGATACCGCCCTGCAGCTCAGCCGTCCGGGCTCGTACGAATACCTGGCCGTGCAGCTGTTCAGGGCCCAGAAAACCAATGACCTGGCCCGCGGAGCGGCGGTGTATGCGCAAATCCGGCGCCTGCCCCGCCTCACGCAGCACCAGCTGGCCGTGAGTGCCAGCACCACTGCTTACCTCTATGAGCTGGCCGGCCAGCCCAAGAAGGCCTTTGAGCTGCTGCTGGTATCGGCCGCTGCCGACCTCAAATCGGCTACCAAGGAAACGACTGCCATATCCAAGGCGGCCGACTATTGCTACCGCAAAGGCGACTTGAAAAACGCCTACAGCTTTATCAGCGAGGCCCGCGCGGCCGCGTCCTTCTACAACGCGCGGCAGCGGCAGATTCAGATGAGCCAGCTGGCGTCGGTGATTGAGGGGCAAAAAATCAACATCATTGAAAAGCAGCGCAAGTCGCTCCAGACCTTGGCCATCATTCTGTCGGCCCTCGCGGCGGTGGTCATTGGCTTTGCCGTGGTCAGCTTCCGGCAGCTGCGGCAGCTGCGCCGGGCCAGCCGGCTTATTTCAGCTACCAATGGGGAGCTGCAAGCGCGCAACGGGGAGCTGCGCCAGCTTATCAACGAGCTCAACGAAGCCAACAGGATTAAAGAGGAGTACCTGGGGTACTACTTTCACAACAGCTCCCGGTACATCGACAAGCTGGAGGCGCTTAAGAAGCGGGTGGATGGCCTGCTCGGCAGCAAGCAGTACGCCGCCGTGCAGAAGCTGGCCGACGGCATCAACATCAAAACCGAGCGCAACGAGCTGCTGAAAGGGTTCGACACGGTTTTCCTGCGGCTGTTTCCCCACTTTATTGACCGGTTCAACGCCCTGTTTCGGGAAGAAGACCGCATCCGGCTGCCCGAAGACCAGCTGCTGACCACCGAGCTGCGCATCTTCGCCCTTATCCGGCTTGGCATAAGCGACAGCGAGCAAATCAGCCGCATGCTCGGCTATTCCATCAACACGATTTACACCTACAAAACCCGGGTGAAAAATCGGTCGCTGCTACCTAACGATGAGTTTGAAGCGCGCATTCAGGCCATTCAGGCCGTTTGATTGAAACTTGTGGTGAAGAGTGCGTATTGAAGCCAGATACCCTGGCCTGCCGGTCTGCCGGTGTGCAATGATACCGGGTTGACTGGCAATATCAGGCTTATATTTTAGTCGGAATAATTTGGGGTAATATGTTGTTTGATAGTTGGTTGTATTGCCTGTTGGTTAATATTTTTCATACTTCAGCTTGATAAATTTCCCCCGGCCAGCCATGACTATACTTTTGCTGGCAGTCGGTGCCCAAGTGTTGGCCTGCCGCCACCCGACGCGCTGGCAGCAAGGGTGCTGGGCCTGATTTGGTGCTGAAGCGTAAGCTACCGCAGCCAGCGCCGGCAGCTCGGCCCCGGTGCTTGACTTTCCCTTTTACCATGAAAAACTTCCTCTCTACTGCCGCCTTGCTGCTGGCCGCTTACAGCGCCGCGGCCCAGCCAACCGGCCCGCTCACGGCCCGCCTCGACAAGGTGAGCCTGACCTTTGCCCTGAACAGCAGCGGGCAGCCGACTTACAGTGTCAGCTACAACCAAAAGCCCGTCATTCAGCCCTCGCGCCTGGGCATCTCCCTGGCCGAGGGGCCGGGCTTCGATGCGGTGCTGGAAGTGGCCGGCAGCGAAACCAAAGACGTGGACGAAACCTGGCAGCCGGTGTGGGGGGAGGTGAAAAACATCCGCAACCACTACCAGCAGCTGACCGTGCACCTGCGCCAGCCCCAGGCCCCGGGCCGCCAGCTCGACGTGGTGTTCCGCGTATTTGCCGACGGCGTGGGCTTCCGCTACGAGTTTCCGCAGCAGGACAAGCTGCAGTACTTCACCGTGAGCGACGAGCAAACCCAGTTCAACCTGCCGGCCGACCACAAGGCCTTCTGGATTCCCGGCGACTACGATTCCAACGAGTACAGCTACACCACCTCCCGCCTCAGCCAGGTAAACACCACGCCCATTGCCGTGATTCAGCACCGGGCCGCGCCTACGACTGTGCAGACGCCCCTGATGCTCAAGACCGACGACGGGCTGTACGTCAACATCCACGAGGCCGCGCTGGTGAACTACCCGGCCATGTTTGTGAACGTGGACCCTAAGACATTCGCACTAAAGGCCCAGCTCGTTCCCAGCGCCACCGGGGCCAAGGCGTATTTGCAGACGCCCGAGCACACGCCCTGGCGCACCGTGGTGGTGGCCGACAACGCCCCGGCCATTCTGGCCAGCAAGCTCATCCTCAACCTGAACGAGCCCAGCAAAATAGCCGACACCGGCTGGATTAAGCCCCAGAAGTTCGTGGGCGTGTGGTGGGAGATGCACGTCAACAAGGCCAGCTGGAACTACTCCGACGCCAGCAACATCAAGCTGGCCGGCACCGACTGGAGCACCCTGAAGCCCAACGGCCGCCACGGTGCCAACACGGCCAACGTGAAGCGCTACATCGACTTTGCGGCCAGGCATGGCCTGCAGAGCGTGCTGGTGGAGGGCTGGAACGTGGGCTGGGAAGACTGGTACGGCAACTGGAAGGAAGAGGTGTTCGACTTCGTGACGCCCTACCCCGACTTCGACGTGCAGGAGCTGCAGCGCTACGCGGCGGCCAAAAGCGTGAAGCTGATTATGCACCACGAAACCTCGGGCTCGGTAACGAACTACGAGCGGCGGCAGGACGAGGCCTTGCGCTTTATGAAGCAGCACGGCTACGACGCCGTGAAAACCGGCTACGTGGGCCGCATCATCCCGCGCGGCGAGCACCACGACGGGCAGTGGATGGTGAACCACTTCAACCGCACCGCCGAAAACATGGCCCGGCAGCAGATTATGGTCGACATGCACGAGTCGGTGCGCCCCACCGGCCTGCACCGCACCTACCCCAACTGGCTGGCCAACGAGGCCGCCCGCGGCAACGAGTTCAACGCCTGGAGCAGCGGCAACCTGCCCGAGCACGAAACCATTCTGCCCTTCACCCGCCTCATGGGCGGCCCCATGGACTACACTCCCGGCATCTTCCAGATTAAGCTCGAGAGCTGGAACCCGGCCCAGAACAAGGGGCGGCAGGTGCACACCACCCTGGCCAAGCAGCTGGCCCTGTACGTGACCATGTACTCGCCCCTGCAGATGGCCGCCGACCTGCCCGAAGCCTACGAGCAGCACCTCGACGCCTTTCAGTTTATCAAGGACGTGGCCGTGGACTGGGACGACACCCGCATTCTGGCCGCCGAGCCGGGCGAGTACGTCAGCATTGCCCGCCAGGCCAAGGGCACGGACGAGTGGTACCTGGGCGCCATCACCGACGAGCAGGCCCGCAGCCAGACGCTGAAGCTGGACTTCCTCAAGCCCGGGCAGCGCTACACGGCCACCATTTATGCCGATGCCCCCGGTGCCCACTGGGAGAAGAACCCCATGGCCTACCAGATTCGCCAGGTGAAGGTCGACAGCAAGTCGGTCCTGAAGCTGCAGCTGGCTCCGGGCGGCGGGGCGGCCGTCAGCATCAAGCCGGTTAAGAAATAGCTCCGGCCCCCACTTATTTCATCGTCCTCCATCAATTCCCACCCATGCATATTCTCAGAAAACTATTCAGCGCCAGCCTGCTGGTGCTTGTTGCCGGCAGCCTGCTGGCGGGCTGCAAAACCGAGACGGCGGACCCGGTTACGCCGCCCGGCAGCACCGGCCCCAATCCACCGCAGTATGGCACGCCCTTCACCGGCGTGCCCAATCGGGAAGACGCGGCCATGTACCAGGTAAACATGCGGGCCTTCAGCCAGGCGGGCAACTTTGCCGGCGTCACGGCCCGGCTGGACTCCATCCGGGCCCTGGGCGTGAACGTGCTGTATTTGATGCCCATTTACCCCGTCGGGCAGCTGCGCGGGGTGAACTCGCCCTACGCCGTGCGCGACTACCGCGCCGTAAGCCCCGAGTTTGGCACCCTCGCCGACCTGCGCACCCTGGTGGATGCCGCCCACGCCCGCGGCCTGAGCGTGATGCTGGACTGGGTAGCCAACCACACCGCCTGGGACCATCCCTGGATAACAGCCCACCCCGACTGGTACCAGACCAATGCGGCGGGCACCATCGTCTCTCCTTCCAACAACGGCATTACCTACAACGACGTGGCCCAGCTGAATTTCAGCAACGACGCCATGCGCAAGGAAATGATTTCGGCCATGAAGTCCTGGGTGTACACCGCCAACATCGACGGCTTCCGCTTCGACTACGCCGACTTCCAGCCCGTCGATTTCTGGAGCCAGGCCATCGATACGCTGCGCAACATCCGCACGCACCGGCTGCTGCTGCTGGCCGAAGGCACCCGCGCCGCCAGCTATGCCGTCGGCTTCGACTACACCTTCGGCTTCCGGTTCTACGGCGGGCTCTGGGACGTGTACCGCCGCGGGCAGCCCGCTACCGCATTCGATGCCTTCAATACCAGCGAGTACGTGGGCGCCACGGGCACGCAGCACGTGGTGCGCTACATCACCAACCACGACGTGAACGGCTCCGATGGCACGCCCGTGGCCTTGTTTGGCGGAAAAGCCGGCGCTATGTCGGCCTTTGTAATTGCCGCCCTTTACAAGGGCATTCCCATGGTGTACAACGGGCAGGAGGCCGGCATGACAACGGCCATTCCTTTCCCCTTCACCTCCGTGAAAGTAGCCTGGGGGGTAAACCCGGACGTAAAGCTGGCCTACCAGCAGCTGCTCACTGCGCGGGCCGGCACTGCGGCCCTGCGCCGCGGTACTCCCACGTCTTACAGCACGGCGGCAGTGTGTGCGTTCACCAAAACCCTGGGCAACGAGCAGGCGCTGGTGCTGGTGAACGTGCGCAACGCAGCCACCGCCTACACCTTGCCGGCCGCCCTGGCGGGCACCACCTGGACCGATGCCTTACAGGGCGGCTCCGTCGCCCTTGGCACGCAGGTGATGCTGCCCCCCTACGGCTACGTGGTGTTGAAGAGGTAAGCCAATGCGGTACGCCGGGCGAGCCCTGGGCAGGGAGCCGCAGGCGGGCGAAACTTTTGCCGTCTCATCCCGCTTGTAGTCCTTGTATCTTTGCATGATTACACCCGCGGCTGCGGCCGCTTTTTCGCTACTTTCCCATGGCAGTTTATCCCGAATACATGGTTGCGCCTATCCGGCAAGACCTGGTCGAGGCTGGCTTCGAGCAGCTCATGACCCCCGAAGAAGTTGAGTCGGCCCTGGCCGGCAAGGAAGGCACCGTGCTGGTGGCCGTGAACAGCGTGTGCGGCTGCGCCGCCGCCAAAGCCCGCCCGGCCCTGAAAATGGCCCTGGCCAGCGCCGAGAAAAAGCCGGCCAAGCTCGTAACGGTATTTGCCGGCATGGAAACCGACGCCGTTGCCAAGATGCGCGAGCACCTGCTCCCGTACCCGCCCAGCAGCCCCTGCATCGCCCTGTTCAAAGACGGCGAGCTGGTGCACATGATTGAGCGCTACCACATCGAAGGCAACGATGCCATGCGCATCGTGAACAACCTGCAAGGCGCTTTCGAAGAGTACTGCTAGTTGATGTGCTGATTTTTTTGATGTGCTGATGTGCTGTGCAAGCATTCGGCCTCTCTCATTGCGAGGGCGCAGCGCAACAATCGGTCCATTTCGAAGAACCAGGCAGTTAATGTAAAAGCCCCAATGCCAGCGCTGGCATTGGGGCTTTTTGATGGGGCTAATCTCAATAGTGACTGAACTCTGGAGGAAGAACCAGCTACACCGGACTTCTTTACCGCGCTTCACCGCGCTTCACTCGCAAAGCAACGTCTTTTCAGCACATCAGCACATCAAAAAATCAGCACATCAACACATCTACTTCGATACTACCTTGAATGTAGTCCGTTGATTCTGCTGGCGGCCGGCCTCGGTGGTGTTGGCGGCAATGGGCATGGTGCCGCCGTAGCCGGCGGCGGTGAGGCGGTCGGGCTTGATTTTGTGGTCGGTGAGGTAAGCCATCACGGCCTGGGCGCGGCGCTCGCTCAGGCCCAGGTTGGCTTCGGGCGAGCCGCTGTTGTCGGTGTGGCTGGTGAGCTGCAGCTTGAGCTTGGAGTTTTCGTTGAGCAGCTTCACCAGGCGCTCCAGCTCGGCCGTGCTTTCCGGGCGCAGGGTGGCTTTGCCCGGCTCAAAGAACACGTTGCTCAGTACCACGTTGGAACCCGGCTCCATCTTTTGCAGGCGGACGTTCTTTACCACTTCCGCGTAGCCGGCGCTGGGCGGCAGGTTCACGTTCTCGGAGTGGTAGAGGTAGTTTTCGTGGCGCACCACAATGCCATAGTTGGCGCCCGAGGGCAGGCTTACCAGGTACTTGCCATTAGCGGAGCTTTGCAGCGCAGACACAACCTGGCCGGTGACGTTATCAATGACCTCAATCTGGGCCTGCAGGGTCTGGGGGCTGCCAATGTCGGTTATCACCCCTTTCAGCACGGTTACTTCGGGCGTCACCACGGGCACCGTCACCACGGGCAGGGCCTGCTTCACGGGCACCGGGCTGGCCGCCAGCAGCCGGTCCTGCTGGCTGAGGAAGGGGCGCTTTTCCGGCCCCAGGAACGTGATGCGGTAAATGTCTTTGCCCCCCTGCCCGCCGGGTCGGTCACTGGCCACGTATCCGAAGCGGCCGGAAGCCGACAGCACGAAGAACACCTCGTCATCGGGTGAGTTGATGGGCCAGCCCACGTTTTCCGGCGCCGACCACATGCCGTTTTTCAGCACCGACTTAAAGATGTCGAAGCCGCCCATGCTGCTGTGGCCCTGGGAGGAGAAGTACAGGGTTTTGCCATCGGGCATCATAAACACGCCTTCTTCGTCGAACGGAGTGTTGATGGCGGAGCCCAGGTTCTGCGGCGGGTTTTTGCCCTCAATCTCGGCCCGGTAGATGTCGCGCCCGCCCAGGCTGCCTTCGGGCTTGTTGCTCACGAAGTACACGTACTTGCCATCCGGTGAGTAGCTGGCTGAGGTCTCGTCGTACTTGGTGTTGATGTGGGAGCCCAGGGGGCGGGGCTTGCTCCAGCCGCTGGCCGTCAGGCGCGACTCGCTGAGGTCGCCCGGGCTGTTGTCGGCGTGCAGCAGCAGGCGCTGCCCATCGGGCGAGAGGGCTACGCCGGCATCGTGCCCGCTGGAGTTGAGCGGTGTGCTGGGGTTGCGGGCCGGAGCCCAGTCGGCCCCATTTTTAATGGCCACGTAAATGTCTTCATTGAAGCCTGCCCCGTCGGAGGCTTTGTTTCCACCCGTGCTTCCCTGCCGGCGCGAGGTGAGAAAAAGCGTCGACTCATCGGCCGAAATAAGCGGGCTGTGGTCGGCTTCCGGCGAGTTCAGGCCCGGGCCCAGGTTGTCGACAAACACCCTCAGCGGGTGCTGCATCAGGCTCTGGCCGGTTTTGCTCTGCGCAATGCCGCGGGCAATGTCCGCGACAGGCACCTCCGCCGGCTGCCCTTTTTTGGCCGGCCCCACCGCCACTGGGCGGGCCTTCTCATACTCCTTGATGGCTTCGGCCCACTTCGCGTTCTGGTGGTATGCGCGGGCCAGCAGGTAGTGCATACGGGGTGCCGGGCCGCTTTCCAGCTCCGCCGCCTTCTGTAGGTGCGACAAGGCCAGGGTTTTATCGCCCAGGTTAAGGTAGCAGTCGCCCAGGCGCATGTTCAGCGCCGCGTTGTTGGGGTTGAGCTTCTGGGCTTCCAGAAAGAGGGGCAAGGCTGCCGCGTAGCGCGGGGGCTTGTTCGTGTAATGTTCTTCCCCATCCTTCAGCGCCCGCTGGGCCGCTTTCAGGGCGTCTTTGTTGAGAAACTTGTCGGAGGAAAAGGGCACGTTCTGAGCCGCAGCCGGCTGTAAGGCCCCCCAAAACAGCGTAAGCGCAAATAGATAGCAAGCAGAAAAACGCATAGTAGTAAGCATACTGAATAGCAGAAAAGAAAGTGCGAGCCGCGCAGGCGTAGCTGACAGCTAAGGCCGCAGCGAAATAGGCTACTGCTTGCCAGCCTCCGTGGCCGGCTCGGTCGCCGCCGCCGGCTCGGCTGCCGGCGTGGGCTCGGGCGCGGGGCAGCCGGCCAGCAAGGCGTAGCTCTTGCCGGCGTCGATGCCCAGCTCGGCGGCTTTGTGCCAGTCCTGGCAGGCGTCGCCGGCTTTGCGGAGCATCTCGCGGGCATGCCCCCGGTTGAGGAAGGCCTCCGCGTAGGCCGCATCCAGCGAAATGGCCTGGCTGGCATCGGCTTCGGCCTTGTCGTATTCCTCCAGCTTGAGGTGGGCGGCGGCGCGGTTGTTCCAGGCCAGCGCATACTTGGCATCCAGCGAAATGGCCTGGGTGAAATCGGCTACCGCGCCCTTAAAGTCTTTGTTTTCGTAGCGGGCATTGCCGCGGTTGGTAAGTGCCAGCGCGTCGTCGGGCTTGGCCTTGAGGTAAGTGTCGTAGTCGCGCAGCGACTGGGCCAGCTGCCCGGCACGGCGCTGGGCGGCCGCCCGGTTCAGCAGGGCCGACAGCAGATTGGGCTGCAGCGCCAGGGCGGTGGTGTAGTCCAGGGTGGCATCCACGTAGTTGCCCAGCTTCTGGTTGGCGCTGGCCCGCTCGTGGTAAGCGTAGGCATCGTTGCGGTTAGCCTTGATGGCCCCGTCGAAGTCGTCGCGGGCCTGCTGGTACTCGCCCCGCTGAAAGCGCAGCACCCCGCGCTTATACCAGGCCGGGCCGTAGCTGCTGCCGCCCTTCATGGCCTCGGAGTAGTCCAGCTCGGCCTCGCTGAGCTTGCCCTTGGCCTCGTAAATCTGGGCGCGGCCCAGCAGGCTGGCGTAGTTGGCTGGCTCCAGCTTAATGGCCTGGTCGAAATCGGCCAGCGCCAAATCGTACTCTTTCAGCTCCAGGTGGGTGGCGGCCCGGGTACCGTAGGGCGGGGCGTAGTCGGGCTTGGCCGTAATGGCCTCGCTCAGGCTGGTCATGGCCGCGGCGTAGTCTTTGGCCTGAAAGCTGGCCAGCCCCTTGGCGTAGGCTTTCTCAGCAAGCTGAGCCGGGGTGAGTGCCTGGGCCGTATCGAGCCGGGCGGTCTGAAGACGGGTGGTATCCGCCTTTGTGGTTTGGGCATCCGCCAGCTGCGAAGAACCCGTGGCCAGCAGAATGGCCAAAAGAAGAATATAGCGTAGCATCTGTTTTCTATAGGCAAACGATGAAAAAATAGGACAGGAAGACGAAGTTATTAAATTTTATGCGGGAAACAAATAGTAAGTCTCAGACTAAACGCATTCGGCCAGTTGGGCTAACAGGCGGTCAAGAAAGGTGTCGTCCCAGGCCAGGCGCTTGCGCTTGACTTTG